>NZ_JACJPU010000057.1:0-28384 GCF_014696235.1 Sphaerospermopsis sp. FACHB-1194
ACTCCTGACTCCTGACTCCTGACTCCTGACTCCTGACTCCTGACTCCTGACTCCTGACTCCTGACTCCTGACTCCTGACTCCTGACTCCTGACTCCTGACTCCTGACTCCTGACTCCTGACTCCTGAACTCCTAAAAAATAATTGACGTAAAAACCAAAAAAACGCTATAATCAGGATTTGTTAAAATAAAACATAAGCAGCTTAACGCGCTGTCACTCATGCCAACAATACAGCAGCTAATCCGTAGTGAACGCGAACTAGCGCGTCAAAAAACCAAGTCTCCTGCTCTGAAACAATGTCCTCAACGTCGAGGAGTATGCACCAGAGTATATACGACTACCCCTAAAAAACCAAACTCAGCCCTCCGCAAAGTAGCAAGGGTCAGATTAACTTCTGGATTTGAAGTCACAGCTTACATTCCAGGTATTGGCCATAACTTGCAAGAACACTCTGTTGTGATGATTCGTGGTGGTCGGGTAAAAGACTTACCAGGCGTGAGATACCACATTATTCGTGGAACCTTAGATACAGCCGGAGTTAAAGACCGGAAGCAAGGACGTTCCAAATATGGAACTAAGCGCCCAAAAGAAGCGAAAAAATAGGAAATAGGCGATTAATCGCATGAATATTGCATGAATAACGATTAATCGTCTAATTTCAGCCCCCATAAAACACAGAATCTAGCGGTGTATTCTTGTTTAAGAAATTAAGCTATAACTTGCACTAAGCGAGCAAGTGTAAGAGTTTAAAAGCAGAATACTGTAAGCAATAGCAACACTTTAATGTAAATATTAGAGTTGATAGTGTTGTCGCCTTCTGTTTATGGTATAGGGTTAACAGCCGGTTAGTGTTTTACTAACGAAAGCTAACAAATGATCACATTTGCTCAAGATTTATGTCTGCTCATGAACAGAAAAACTTGAGACTTGAAGACCCGAAAAAAGACCATTATTGATAGGTATTTTAGGTAATAACCAAGCCTAAATACTCAATATTAGGGTGAGATACACCCAATCTGAAAGCCTGTGGACTGGACAGTGCCGACACTTCTAGGAGTTCAGTGAGCGTAGTCGAACTGATGAAGCAGGAAGAAAAAGCAGCAAGGCTTGTTAGCATTAGTTAGCTTTTTGTATGGGTAAAAAAACTAATGAGTTGAGCTTAAAAGCAACTAAGTCCAAAACTCAAGGAAATTTAAGCGGTTGCTCACACCGCTTTTAGATTTCTATGTTCTGATAACATATAATTTCGTTGCCAAATTCCGAATTCAAGGATGAAGTATGTCTCGTCGTGGTGTTAGTCAAAGGCGGCCTGTTCCGCCTGACTCAGTGTATAATAGTCGCCTCGTTAGTATGATGATGCGACGGGTAATGCGTCATGGCAAAAAATCTCTCGCTGCCAGAATTGTTTATGATGCTTTAAAAACTATTGAAGAACGGACAGGCGGCAATCCTCTGGAAACATTTGAAAGAGCAGTCCGCAACGCCACACCTTTAGTAGAGGTCAAAGCTCGAAGAGTAGGTGGTGCAACTTATCAAGTACCAATGGAAGTACGTTCTGATCGGGGTACTACCCTAGCACTGCGGTGGTTAGTACAATTTTCTAGGTCTAGGCCAGGTCGTACGATGTCCAGTAGACTAGCAAATGAGTTAATGGACGCAGCTAACGAAACAGGCAGTTCCATTCGCAAACGTGAAGAAACTCACCGCATGGCTGAAGCCAACAAAGCATTTGCACACTACCGTTACTAAGTGGAGCAACGATATATCGCCTAATTGCCAGCGGTATATCGGCAACTTTCTGCCCAAGACGGTTTTCCGTAAAAGTATAGAATCTTAACAAAGAGTAATATACAAGATATCATGAGTCCTAAATTATAGGAGGTAACTGTGGCACGCACAAACCCGCTAGAGAAAGTACGCAATATCGGTATTGCGGCGCATATAGATGCGGGAAAAACGACAACAACAGAGAGAATATTATTTTACTCTGGGATAATTCATAAAATTGGTGAAGTTCACGAAGGAACTGCTGTAACAGACTGGATGGATCAGGAGCGGGAGCGAGGAATTACCATTACTGCCGCTGCGATTAGTACCAGCTGGAAAGATCATCAAATTAACATTATTGACACTCCCGGTCACGTGGACTTCACAATTGAAGTTGAACGTTCCATGCGGGTGTTAGATGGTGTAATCGCTGTCTTTTGTTCTGTTGGTGGTGTTCAACCTCAGTCTGAGACAGTATGGCGGCAAGCTGACCGCTACAAAGTACCTCGCATTGCCTTCATCAACAAGATGGATCGCACAGGAGCGAACTTTTATAGAGTTCATGAGCAAATGCGCGATCGCCTGCGGGCAAATGCCATTGCTATTCAACTGCCCATCGGTAGCGAAAGTGATTTTAAAGGCATCATTGACTTGGTGCGGATGTGTGCATACATTTACACCAACGACCAAGGAACCGATATTCAAGAAACAGAAATTCCGGCTGAACTACAAGAACAGGTAGCAGAATACCGCACTAAGTTAATAGAAGCGGTAGCAGAAACTAGTGATGATCTGATGACTAAGTACTTCGAGGGCGAAGAACTTACAGAAGAAGAAATCCGTACAGCCCTACGTAAAGGTACAATTGAGGGAAAAATTGTACCCGTGCTTTGTGGTTCAGCCTTTAAAAATAAAGGTGTGCAGTTGATGCTGGATGCAGTTGTAGATTACCTGCCAGCACCAATTGAAGTACCACCAATTCAAGGCTTATTGCCAAATGGCGAGACAGTGGAGCGCCGGGCGGATGACAGCGAACCTCTAGCTGCTCTAGCATTCAAGATCATGGCTGACCCCTACGGTCGCCTCACCTTTGTGCGTGTTTATTCTGGTGTATTGAAAAAAGGCAGCTACGTCCTGAACGCCAGTAAAGACAAGAAAGAACGGATTTCCCGCCTAGTGCTGATGAAAGCAGATGAACGACAAGATGTCGAAGAACTGCGGGCAGGTGACTTAGGTGCAGCTTTGGGACTAAAAGACACCTTGACAGGTGACACTTTATGTGATGAAGGATCACCAGTTATTCTGGAATCCCTGTTCATTCCTGAACCTGTGATCTCCGTAGCGGTTGAACCCAAAACCAAGAACGACATGGATAAGCTGTCAAAGGCACTACAATCTTTGTCAGAAGAGGATCCTACCTTCCGTGTCAGTGTTGATCCAGAAACTAACCAAACCGTGATTGCGGGGATGGGAGAGTTACACCTGGAAATTCTAGTAGACCGGATGTTACGGGAATTCAAGGTAGAAGCGAATGTTGGTGCGCCACAGGTAGCTTACCGCGAAACCATTCGGAAAACAGTTACCAACGTAGAAGGCAAATTCATCCGTCAAAGTGGTGGTAAAGGTCAATACGGTCACGTTGTGATCAATTTAGAACCAGGAGACCCAGGCACTGGCTTTGAATTCGTCTCTAAAATTGTCGGTGGCGTAGTACCTAAAGAGTATATAGGCCCCGCAGAGCAGGGTATGAAAGAAAGCTGCGAATCTGGTATTTTAGCTGGATATCCACTAATTGACGTGAAAGCAACGTTAGTTCACGGCTCCTACCACGATGTAGACTCTTCGGAAATGGCTTTCAAAATTGCCGGTTCAATGGCGATGAAAGAGGCAGTGCTGAAAGCTTCACCAGTCCTCTTAGAGCCTATGATGAAAGTTGCAGTAGAAGTTCCCGAAGACTTTATGGGAACTGTCATAGGTGACTTAATCTCCCGTAGAGGACAGATTGAAAACCAAATCACTGAACAGGGAATCGCTAAGGTGACATCCAAAGTTCCACTAGCGACTATGTTTGGTTACGCCACAGATATCCGGTCTAAGACCCAAGGCCGAGGTATCTTCACGATGGAATTCAGCCACTATGAAGAGGTGCCTCGCAGCGTGGCTGAAACTATCATTGCTAAAAGCAAAGGGAACGCTTAATTAAAAAAGGAAACGAGTATACATGGCACGCGAAAAGTTTGACAGAAAAAAACCTCACGTTAATATCGGTACTGTTGGCCACGTTGACCACGGTAAAACTACTTTAACAGCAGCCATTACCATGACCTTGGCAGCTATGGGTCAGGCTACAGCTAAGGGTTACGACCAAATTGACAACGCACCCGAAGAAAAAGCACGGGGTATTACCATCAACACCGCTCACGTTGAGTATGAAACCGAATCTCGGCACTATGCTCACGTAGACTGCCCCGGACACGCTGACTATGTGAAAAACATGATCACTGGTGCGGCACAAATGGACGGTGGTATCCTCGTAGTTGCAGCTACGGATGGTCCTATGCCCCAAACTCGTGAACACATCCTGTTGGCAAAACAAGTAGGTGTTCCCAGCTTGGTTGTCTTCTTGAACAAAGAAGATTTGATGGATGACCCAGAACTTCTGGAATTAGTAGAACTGGAACTGCGGGAACTACTTACTAGCTATGATTTCCCCGGTGATGACATCCCCATTATCAAAGGTTCTGGTCTACAAGCTTTGGAAGCAATGACTAAGAATCCTAAACTCCAAAAAGGAGAAAATCCCTGGGTAGATAAAATCTACGAATTGATGGATGCTGTAGATTCCTACATCCCCACTCCTGAGCGTGATGTTGATAAACCCTTCTTGATGGCAGTAGAAGACGTATTCACCATCACAGGTCGTGGTACAGTTGCTACTGGCCGGATTGAACGTGGTAAAGTTAAGGTTGGCGATACAGTTGAGATAATTGGACTCAAAGATACCCGGAGTACGGCTGTAACCGGTATCGAGATGTTCAAGAAGAGTCTCGAAGAAGGTATGGCTGGAGATAACGCTGGTGTATTGCTACGTGGTCTCAAAAAAGAAGACATCGAGCGTGGAATGGTAATTGCCAAGCCTGGTTCTATTACACCTCACACTCAATTTGAAGGTGAAGTTTACGTTTTGACTGAGAAAGAAGGTGGTCGGAAAACACCATTTTTCGCAGGTTATCGTCCTCAGTTCTATGTACGGACAACTGATGTAACTGGCACAATTCAAAGCTATACCGCTGATGATGGTAGCGCAGTAGAAATGGTAATGCCAGGCGATCGCATCAAAATGACAGTGGAACTGATCAACGCGATCGCGATTGAGCAAGGTATGCGCTTTGCGATTCGTGAAGGTGGCCGGACTATTGGTGCTGGTGTCGTTTCTAAAATCATCAAGTAGTACCTTTTTGTCTTTGTAATTAAGAGCAGAGATTGGAAAAGTACGTCTCTGCTCTTTTATCTTCCCTTTAGCAATTTTGGATTTTAATTTATGATTCTTGTTTGTTTCTCAAATCTAAAATCTAAAATCTAAAATCTAAAATCTAAAATCTAAAATCTAAAATTCACAGAACCTGGAAAACTAAAGATGGCAACTTTACAGCAGCAGAAGATTAGAATTCGCTTACAGGCTTTTGACCGACGTTTATTGGATACATCTTGCGAGAAGATTGTAGATACAGCTAACCGTACTAACGCTACAGCTATCGGACCGATTCCTTTACCCACAAAACGGAAGATATATTGCGTGCTGCGCTCACCTCACGTAGATAAAGATTCCCGTGAGCATTTTGAAACCCGCACCCATCGTCGGATTATTGATATTTACCAGCCTTCTTCTAAAACTATTGATGCGCTGATGAAGTTGGATTTACCATCTGGTGTAGATATCGAAGTCAAACTTTAATTAGAACAGGAAATAGAGAATAGGGAATAGGGAATAGGGAAGAGAGATCAATATTAGTCTTCTTTTTCCTTTTGCCTGTTGCCTTTTCCCACTGATAATCGAAAATCTACATGGAATATTTTTATGTATGAATATTAACCCAGCCCTAAGAGAAATTTTCTTAGGGTTTTTCAATAGCTATCCAACAAATGATAAAATATAAACAAAGTACGGCGACAGTAAAAGTAAAAAAATATATTTTCAGAATAAATAAGAATAAACTTGATACCCACCTAACAATGACATCTTCTTCAAAAATTGCCGTCCGTGAACTACCTCTGTTCCCGTTACCCGAAGTGGTGCTGTTTCCCACCAGACCATTACCCCTACATATATTTGAATTTCGCTACCGCATCATGATGAACACGATTTTGGAAGGCGATCGCAGATTTGGAGTTGTGATGGTCGATCCAATCCAAGGTACTATTGCTAATGTCGGTTGCTGTGCGGAAATTATTCATTACCAGCGATTACCAGACGACCGGATGGAAATGTTAACTTTGGGACAGCAAAGGTTTCGAGTTTTAGAGTATGTTCGTGAAAAGCCCTATCGTGTTGGTTTAGTAGAATGGATTGAAGACCATCCCCCGTCTCAGGACTTGCGACCTTTAGCTGCTGATGTAGAACAGCTACTGCGAGATGTTGTCCGTCTTTCAGCTAAATTAACTGAAAAAGATATCGAACTGCCAGAAGATTTACCTGATTTACCAACAGAGCTATCTTACTGGGTGGCAAGTAACCTTTATGGTGTAGCTCCTGAACAGCAAGCATTGTTAGAACTACAAGACACATCTGCTCGCTTACAAAGAGAAGCAGAAATTTTGACTTCTACTCGCAATCATCTGGCAGCACGTTCTGTTCTTAAAGACACTTTTAGTAATATGGGCTAATCATCAACTATTGTGTTTTGCCGGTAATGGGTAATGGGTAATTGGTAATTGGTAAGTAGGTGGGCGTTGAAAATTGTCGTCATGACAAGGCAGGAGGCAGGAGGCAGAAGGCAGGAGGTAAAAAGCTTTTGGGCAACTTTACTTTTTTATTCAGCAAACCCTACTTAGGGGTTGCTGAGAAAGTCTTTCCGTGAGGGCATAGGAGTCAGGAGTCAGGAGTCAGGAGTCAGGAGAAGATTTGAAAATTTCTTTGCCATCTCTTGAAATCCCAAAAAATGCACACTTTTTCCGGTATACCCTTCCAAACCCTTGCACTAATTTCTGTGTTTATCAGCCTCTAACCTTTGATATATCAAGGTTTTAGGTTTATTCAGCAAACCCTACTTAAACATCAATTACCAGCTAAGCTATAAGTTATTAGCAGAAGATGATATTAATCGGTAACTGTCAAGACACTATAACTACCAAAAATTTTTAGCACTTCCGTAGAACTGTTTAATTCTGCTAAAGCTGAAGTCATTAATGGTGAACTGACTGCCGCCTCTGCATCAATGAAAAATAAATATTCTCCCAAGGAACGCTTAGTAGGACGAGATTCAATCCGACTGAGATTGATTCCTAGATGGGCGAATACTTCTAAAGCTTTAACTAATGCACCAGGAAGATTTGCAGGTACACTAAAAGCTAAGGATGTGTGAGTAGGGTTGAAACCATTATTTTCCGTACTTTCTTTAGCCACTACCCAAAAGCGTGTACAGTTGTCAGGATAGTCGTTAATTCTACTAGCGAGAATAGGTAAATTATAAAGTTGGGCGGCTCTCTGAGAAGAAATTGCTGCTGTTTCCGGTGCTTGCGGTAGTCCTTGTAGTGCTTCAGTAGTAGAATTTCTGGCTATTAAATTGGCATTGGGCAGAAATTTGGCCAACCAACTTTGACATTGTGCTAATGCTTGGGGATGGGAATAAACTATTTTAATATTCTCTAATTGATTAGCACAGGAAATTAACGCATGATTGATTGGTAGAACCAAAGCCAGTTTTATTCGCAAGCTGTCTAACTGCCACAGGCTATCCATTGTCATGCTGACGCTGCCTTCAATGGAATTTTCTACAGGTACAACAGCTATATCAGCTTGTTCTGTAGCTACCGCTTGTAATGATTTGGCAATAGTAGGATAAGGTGATAAGGTAGCTTCTATCTCTTGATTGCTTTTTAGCCAGTTGAGATAAAAAGAAGCAGCTTGTTCTGAGTAAGTTCCTGGTGGTCCTAAATATGCGATCGCCGCAGGTTCACATTTTTTCATGACAATTTTAGATTTTAGATTTTAGATTTTAGATTTTAGATTTTAGATTTTAGATTTGTACTTAGATTACAGGAAGCAAGGAAAAAATTTTTCTTCTCTGTATCCTGATTCCTGTACGGGTTTAGCAGTGCTAAACCCCTACCTTCTGCCTTTTTTTAAGTGATTATGAATAAATTTGTTGATTTTATGCAAACCAATATAGTTTATTAAAAAATATTACAATAAAACATATTGCTATAATCTACTCATGGCTACCAAGTTTACTGCCTCTCAATCGGTCGAAATTCTTGTCCCCAAGCAACCTATCCCTATTCAGCACTACTTGCGTCAGCCTCAACGTCTAGTGAGAACATTAGCTGACAATAGTATGATTCAGCAGTTATCTGAGGAAGTGTTTCGCTTGAAAATGCGTCCTCTGGCTTTTATGTCTTTAAGTATTCAACCTACTGTAGATATGAGAGTTTGGGCGGATGCCCACGGAACAATTTATTTACGTTCTGTAGGGTGTGAAATCAGAGGTTTTGAGTATATTAACCAGCGTTTTGCTCTCAATTTAAAAGGGTATTTATCACCTTACCACAATGGTAATGACACAAGGCTACAAGGAAAAGCCGATCTAGAAGTGTTGGTAGATATTCCTCACCCATTTTCCCTCACTCCCAAGTCGATTTTGGAAACCACAGGGAACGGTTTACTTAAAAGCGTGTTGTTGACCATTAAACAAAGATTATTACATCACCTCCTCGCTGATTATCGCCATTGGGTAATATCACAAACACAAATAAAAGAAATTGCTAGTGATAATACAGAAATGGGATTGTTAAATTTTGAATGATTGGTGGTTGGTGACTGGTGACTGGTGACTGGGGACTGGTGACTGGTGACTGGGGACTGGTGACTGGTGACTGGGTAATCAATTTTATGTTTTTTAATCAGCTATTACCAATTACCCATTAGCCATTACCAATCCCCAATCACCTGAGTTGACATGGACGAAAAGAGAGACGATGTAAGGGTGATAGACCGTATTTTTGCAAAGCCAGCAAATGTCGCGGGCTGCCATAACCCTTATTGTTTTCTATGTCATACATTGGATACTTAGATGCCAAACGCAAAACTAAATCATCACGCCAAACTTTAGCCATAATACTAGCAGCTGCAATGTTGAGCGATCGCCCATCTCCATTGACAATAGTTTGTTGCGGTATATTCAAATCCTTTACCATCTGATTACCATCAACTAAGCAAAGTGCGGGCTGTACCTTTAGCTTCAGTATAGCCCGCTTCATTGCTAACAGCGTTGCTTGCAAAATATTGAGCTTGTCAATTTCCGTAGTGGAAGCATAACCAATTTTCCAGTCTAAAGCCAGTTCAGCAATTTGCTGTGCTAACTGAGTTCTACGAGAACTAGACAACTTTTTACTGTCGTTAATTTTCAAAGCCATCAGTTGTGGCAAAGCTGCTGGCGGTAATATCACTGCGGCCGCAACTACAGGACCAAATAACGCACCACGCCCCACTTCATCCACACCAGCAACCAACCCATGAATATCTAAACCTATGGAAAATTCCCACCAACTTGATTCGCCCAAAGGTGTAGTTGACAAAACAGATGCAGGTGTTGGCTGTGTCTCTACCATAAAAGCGGTTAACTGTCCTCCAGTGCGGAAGAACGACGGCGACGACGGCGATTAGGAATAGAAGTGCTATTGATTATTTCCTCATCATCTGTCAAAGAGTCAAATCCTATGGATTTAGAATCTTCCAGAGGCGGCTCAATTCTGGATTTTGGCAACAAGGATGGTTCTTCTACCTCAACTTTTGGTGTTGGCATTTTGACTCTGGTAAATTCAGATGTAATTGTTTCGGGAAATGTGGATTCTGAGGTAGATTCCGTTGCGCTATTTGGTGTTTGTCCAGGTTGAACAATGTTAAAAATCACAGATTTGGCATTTTTAACCTCTGACTCTAACTTCACAGCCGGAGAAATGCCCATTTCAGCATACATCTTTTGTTCCTGGTCTGTCATTTCCACGGAAATAATCTGGGGCGGTTCTACAACTGGTTTAACCGGCTCTATCTTCATTTTGGTTCGCTCTGGTCTTTCCCAACCACCTTTACCAAGAGTGGGGGTTCGCATAGCTTCTCTTTCCCGGAGAGGATCTGAGAGAAGAGAGGGAATTTCCGATGTGGGGGTTAGCTCATTGTCACTATCCAAGTCTAAATCTAAATCATTGCCAAATCCCAATGAATTACCAGACCTGACTTCATCTTTGCCATTAATGCCATTGATACCGATGCGACTGCGACGGGTGCGGGTACGACGTTTGTTGTCACCCAATTCTTGATAACTGGGATGGTTGATCAACTGGCCAACCTCAGAATCACTTTCAAAACCCTCGCTAAAGCCATCATAAATGTCCCTAGTTTCCCTGATTTCTGGGAGGCGCGCAGATGGTGTTTTCACTTCTCTTTGAGGTGTGGGTGTAAACCGATCTGGTATGTCTGCTGCGGGGATGGGCATCCGGTTTTCTATTTCCCCTGGTAAACGTACAGTATGTCCTAAACCGCCACAGGTGGGGCAAGTTTCGCCAAACAATTCATAAATATTTTGACCTTGGCGTTTGCGGGTAAGTTCTACTAAACCTAACTCGGTCAGTTGGGCAATTTGGGGACGAGCTTTGTCTGCTTTAAGGGTTTTATTAAAGTGTTCTAAAACTTGCAGTTGGTCGCGTCGTGATTCCATATCAATGAAATCAACTACAATCACACCAGCAATATTCCTGAGTCTGAGTTGACGGGCAATTTCTGTAGCCGCTTCGCAGTTAGTCCACAGAACGGTTTCTCTAGCTGTGGCGGAACGGGTGAAAGAACCAGAGTTAACGTCAATTACTGTTAATGCTTCCGTGGGTTCAATAATAATGTAACCACCAGAAGGTAAATCTACTCTTGGGCGTAAAGCTTCACGAATAGCAGCATTAATGCGGAAGTATTCTAAGATGGGTGAGCGATCGCGGTGATGATCAATTAATACACCTTGTGGTGTTTGACCGCCACTCCAGTTTTGTAAATACTGTTTAACTCGTCGTAACCCAGTGCTGGAATCAACTACAATCCGATTCACATCTGCACCGTACATATCCCGCAATACACGCTGGATAAAGTCATCATCTCGGTTGAGCAAAGCAGGAGCGCGGGTAGAGACTGCTTCCTGCTGAATGACTTCCCATTGTCTTTGTAGCAATTCTAAGTCTTCAATTATTGCTTCCTCTGGTTTGCCTTCGGCTTCTGTTCGCACCAGTACACCCATACCCGCAGGTTTAATTAAAATTGCCAGGGCGCGGAGGCGGTTGCGCTCACTTTCACTTTTAATTCGCCGGGATAGGTTCACACCTCTACCATAGGGCATTAATACTACATAACGTCCTGGAAGGGTAATGTTACCTGTAAGCCTTGGTCCTTTTGTTCCCGTTGGCTCTTTCATCACCTGCACCAATACTTTTTGCTGTGGTGTCAGCAGTTCAGTAATGGCTGCGGAACTACGTTTTATTTTCAACGGACCCAAGTCAGTAACATGAATAAAACCGTTGCGTTCTGGATCGCCGATATTGACGAAAGCTGCGTCTATACCAGGTAATACATTTTCTACTACGCCTAAGTATATATCACCAATTTGATGATGACCAGTGGCAACAACGAGTTCTTGTATTTGATCTTCCGAAAATACGGCAGCAATTTGATGCTGCTCTGCGATAATAATTTGTTTTGGCATTCAAGTTCCTCAAAAATTGGCAGCACCAATGGGGATTACAAGGAGCTTATTTTATACCTCTAGCCCCCTACTGGTAGCCCTACAAGGCGCTACTGGTAATAAAAATTTCTTTCTCTGACATAGCTTCCCATAATTGAAAGCTGTTAACAATACTGTAATTGCGTTTACACGCCTGATTATTCCAGAACCGTTGCATGAGTTTTCAGTAATTACATCAACCGTCTATGGTTGATGATTTCTGAACCACTACCTCTACCATCTGGGGTTTTGGTATTGGTACAGGTGTTGTAAAAAGCATAGAGTTAGAGACTAGGCGTAAAGCTATTGTTAGTCACTGATTCACTAGGTAGCTATAGAGAGAGTGTATTTTCACCTGCCTTAGTTGTTTCGGATACAATCCTAGAAACTACACTCTCATTATTTTTGCTTGCACTCCCTGATGATCAGGGTAGTGAATCAGATTATTCAACGCAGCGCCAGAAAATTTCTCTTCACTTTATTCTAGCGCAACCTTGCTAAAAATCAATTCCTATGAATATGCTTATTCCGGGTAACTACTAGCAAGTTACCCTTGAGGAATTATGTTTCTAAAACTAGCCGATTGCGGTGGATATGCAAGAGATGAAATTCTGCACCAGCCACTATTTCTAGTATAGACAATATTTGCTCAGGACGCAAGATCACACCGTCATGACGACAGCTACCCAAATAACGCAAGATAGCTTGAGACTCGGCTGGAGATGTGTTCACCTGCACTAAATCTATTTCAAACAAGCGATCGCGTAGATTTATGCTCTGCTGTTTACCTGATTTAGTCATAACCTCTGACAAAATCTCATCTTGATCCAGTATAGCCACAATCCAATCTTGCCATTTGTCAGCTTCCACATTTCCGGGTGTAGAAATAGTGAGCAAATATTCCGCTGCTTTCATAGCTTGGTTAGCTGCGGGTGCTTTCAAATCTATTTCTTCTATTCTGTAGATGGGGATATCTGACGGTAGTTGACTTACCAATTGGGTGCGAAAATCTTCTACATCCATCGGTTGAGTGAGTTCAAAATCAACTATTTCCCCACTGCTGGTACTTCCCAAGGATAAAGCACTAGCTAAAGCAATACGGGGATGGGGATGAAACCCACCAGTAAAAGCTACTGGTAAACCTGCCCTTCGCATCACTCTATCAAACAGGCGCATTAAATCCAAGTGACTGACTAAAGCCATATCACCTTGTTTCCCAAACCAAACCCTTAACCGTTGTGCTTTGGTGGTATTGGGGACAAAATCACCGACAAACTGAGGAATTGCAGGTGGTTCTATAACGATATTATGACCGAAATCAGTGCCACAGACACCACAATGGGAACAACCTTCAAAAGAGCAGTCAGGAACAACAGCAGCTTCTAGAGCGCGTTTTAAGTCCTCTTGCAGCCACTTTTTATCAATCCCTGTATCAATATGATCCCAAGGTAAGGGCAGATCCAGAGGTGAAGAAGGTGACAGGTGAGCCAGCGCGGTCTTGGGGGTTTCCCCCATAAGCGACTGGCGAACTCCGAAGGGGTGACAGGTGACAGGTGACAGTTTTTCTTGTTCTTCGTTACCTAAAGAAAACAGATTCCATTCCCCATTCTCCACCTGACGATATTTCCAATCTAGTCCAGCTTCGGCAATTGCTTCTCCCCAAGCCTTGAAAGCTGTTTCTACACTGTCATACCAAGAGTCCATTCCTGCACCGAGTTGCCAAGCACGAAGGAGGACTTTTCCTAAAGAGCGATCGCCCCTGCCTATAAAGTCTTCCATCGCAGAAAGGCGAATATCCGTAAAATTCACCTTTATATTACGAATACGCCGAAATTCTTGTCTTAACAAATCTTGCTTGCGGGCAAACTCAGCAGTAGAAACGGAATGCCATTGAAAAGGTGTGTGGGGTTTGGGGGTAAAATTGGAAATTGTCAGGTTAAAACTGATCGGTCTCCTACCTTGACCCCGACATTCTCGCTGTAACCATCTGACTGTTTCCGCTATTCCCAAAACATCCGCGTCCGTTTCTCCTGGTAAACCAATCATAAAATACAGCTTGATTTTATCCCAACCTTGTTCCCAAGCTGTTTTTACTCCTCGTAATAATTCTTCGTTGGTTAAACCTTTATTGACAATATCCCGCATCCGTTGAGTACCGGCTTCAGGCGCAAAAGTCAAGCTTCCTTGTCTTGTACCTCCTAAAATATTAGCGATATTCTCATCAAATCTATCTACTCGTTGAGAAGGTAAGGACAGGCTAATATTCTCATTTTTTAAGCGGTTTTTGATTTCCATCCCCACTGCGGGTAAGGATAGATAATCAGAACAACTCAAAGATAACAGGGAAAATTCATTGTAACCGGTTGCCCGCATTCCTGCTTCGATCGCTTCTACCACTTTTTCTGGTTCTACATCTCTTGCAGGACGGGTTAACATTCCTGGTTGACAAAACCGACAACCACGGGTACAACCCCTTCTAATTTCTATGGTTAGGCGATCGTGTACCGTTTCTACATAAGGTACTAAACCAATAGAATAAGCGGGAATGGGTGTAGCAACTCTTCTAATGATCCGTTCAGGAACATCAGGACGCAAAGGTTTAACCGCGCCATTTTCCCCCAGTTCATAAAATTGTGGCACGTAAACACCGGGAATCTGTGCCAAGTCTAATAATAGTTCTTCCCGACTTAAACCTGCTGCTTTTCCTTCGGCGATCACTAAACCAATTTCTGGCAATAGTTCCTCACCATCACCCAAAGCAATAAAATCAAAAAAATCCGCGTAAGGTTCAGGGTTAGATGTGGCAGTTTGTCCACCTGCGAAAATTAATGGATATTGGTGACTGGTGACTGGTGACTGGGAAGAAGAACCTTCTGAACTCCTTTCTTTCCAAGTCAGGGGTATTCCTGCTAAATCTAACATTTCCAGGATGTTGGTTGCCCCTAGTTCATAACTGAGGCTAAAACCCAGAATATCAAACTCTGTTAATGCCCGTTTTGACTCTACTGCAAACAGGGGTATTTGGTTGTTGCGAAGTTTTGCGCCCAAGTCTGGTGCTGGGAGATAAGCGCGATCGCACAACTGATTTGGTTGGACATTCAAAATGTTATACAGGATGATATGCCCCAAATTAGAAGCACCGACTTCATAAACTTCTGGGTAGGTTAACACCCAACGTACAGTTGCCGCATCCCAAGGTTTATGTACTGCTAAACGCTCATTACCCAGGTAACGGGCAGGTTTTAAAATATCCGATGTTATTAATTGCTCTACTAAAACAGCCACTTTGCTATCTTTTAGCTAACTTAAATTACAACTTATCTCTTTCAACTTAGCATTTATTCTGTCTTTCAGGTCAATTGTTCACAGTAAATTAGAACTATATTAAGTAGATCAACATAATTAAACCTATTTCCGATCTGAATTAATCATTCATCTGTGTAATTCTTAATCCTCAATCCTGACTTCTGACTTCTGACTCCTGACTCCTGACTCCTGATTCCTTTATTAAATCTTTATTGCTTTATTGCTTTGTGACTTTTGTTTAAAGATTGTTATAACTACAAGGCGAAATGTATATATAAATACATTTTTTTTCCTTGGGTTAAAAAACAATCTACATAGACAGCCAAAATGCAGATTAATCTTCTGTCGTCATGATACTAAACCTGGGAATAGCTATCACTCTGTGGATTTAAGCCAAAATTACCGTTTGCTTGTGATCTAGATCACTAATTTATAGATAGCTAGATCACTTTTTATACCGATACCAATCTTGGATAATGGGTAACAATTAAAGGTGAGTGATTTTTTATGAACACACAATATGCCATTCGTCAACTGGTAGAGAAAGCGTTGCACATCAAAAAATTAACGCCAGAAATCGAAAATGAAATTAACTCAGAACTGACTCAATTAGGTTATATATCTGACGTGGACTACGAAGCTCTAGAATTGTTAATGGCAGAGATGGACGCTGGACGAGTGCAGTTAGTTCCACGCTGGGGCTAGTAACTGTTAGTTTTTCTGAATAAATTCACAATTCTTGAGCATCTTGGCACGCTTGCCAAAGCTGGTGGATAAACTGATTTAGTTGCTGTTGGGCAACCGTATCTGTGTCAGCTTTTGGTTCTTTTGGTAAAAGTTGACTCAGTAGACTAATCACTTCTGTATCTAAAGCAGTCCGAAATAATTTGACAGGCCATAACAAGTCAGACGCATCTCGCAGATCAGTTATCAGGGGTGGTTCGTGGGTGAAGTTAGCCAGTAGTAAAGGACGCACCCAGCATACATCACGATCAGTCACAACTTGAATGACTTCAGCATAAAGGTTTCTGTTGCCATAATCTAAAGACACTATTTGTCCTGGTTGAAAGTTGGGGCTAATATCCATAGCAGCAGAAGATGAGGCAAAAACTTTGTAGTATTTTTCTTCATTTTAAAAGTAATATTGCTGTAGTATTATGATTATAATTGGAATTTTTTAATTCTAATTACCAGTTATAACCACACAGTGAGAATTTTTCTAGCTGGAATCAAAACAAAAATGTTATAATGTAAATAAACAACTGTTAAGCATGATGTTTAACAAAAATAATATTGTAGTAAATTCACGATCAAAGAGCAAAGAGCAGTGTCAGTAGAAACTATTCAAAAGCCTTCCACAACTCGCAAGCTCGCGCCTCGGTATCGCGTTCTACTCCATAACGATGACTTCAACTCTATGGAGTATGTAGTTCAAGTGCTAATGACCACAGTGCCGAGTATTACCCAGCCCCAAGCTGTTAGTATCATGATGGAAGCTCACAACAACGGATTAGCTTTAGTAATCACCTGTGCTTTAGAACACGCTGAATTTTATTGTGAAACTTTAAAAAATCATGGTTTGAGCAGTACCATTGAACCAGATGAATAGTTATTGGTCATTAGTTATTAGTCACTGGTCATTACTTAATTAGTAGTATAGTGTTGACTGATGATATTTGACTAATTCATGAAAAAAATTAATCTATCTCAAATTTCCCAAAGTCCCGCCCCTGTTAGGGTGGGTTGTTTTATCTTGTGTTTATTGGTGTTATGGTTGCCTTTTGCAGTACCAATATATTTACTGGTTGAAGATACTAATTTAGAAAGTATCTTGACAATGGTACTACTTTATGCAGAGTTTATTTTTCTACTGAAGTTATGGGGTAAGAAAGTTTATCAACAACCTCAGATATTAAAACATTATGGGTTAGAATTTTCCCACCTAAATGGCATAGATTTTGTGCAGGGTTTAAGTATAGGATTAATTAGTATTTTAATAGTATTTAGTTTACAGGGTTGGTTGGGTTGGTTATTGTGGCAACAACCAAAAGTGTTTTTAGTCAAAATAATTTTAGAAGGTTTACTGGTTGGTTTCGGTGTTGGTTTTGCGGAAGAATTATTATTTCGTGGTTGGTTATGGGATGAGTTAGAGCGAGATTACAATTTAAATTTAGCAGCTTGGATAAATGCCATTTTATTTGCCGTTGCCCATTTTATTAAACCGTTAGCAGCAATCATTTATACTTTACCACAATTTCCGGCTTTAGTATTATTAGGGTTAACGCAAGTATGGGGAAAGCTTGGTAAAAGAGGGCGTTTAGGTTTACCGATTGGTTTACATGGTGGTTTGGTTTGGGGTTATTATATTATTAACGTGGGAGAATTAACAAAATATTCGGGAGTTGTTCCTGACTGGGTGACAGGTGTAAATAATAATCCTTTACAGGGAATAATGGGGGTATTATTTATGGGTGGACTAGCTTTGTGGATGAAGAGGAATTGATAGTTGATAATTGATAGTTGATAATTTAATAATGATTAAATATTTTGTGATGCTGCTGGTTTTCATTTTTGCTTGTTCTTTTCCTTTTACATCTCCAGCTTTAGCAACAGTATGTAGGAATTATCAAGGGCAAGAAATTTGTATTTTGAGTATTAAACGCAGTGCTAAAAAATATTGGGAATATCGAGCATCTGTAAGTATTAATGGTAAAAAAACACCAATGGAAGTTTATAACTGTCGGGGTAAATTTAAGGTAAATAAAGATGGAAATGTGACGCTATTCAAAGATAATAGTCCTGGGGAAATGATTTGTAGTTTTTTTAATAAATGATAGCGTATTTTCTTAATAAATGTGGGGGGCAAGACTTGTACTGAGCGGTTAGTGAGCTTGTACTGAGCGACCTGTCCTGAGCCTGTCCTGAGCCTGTCCTGAGCCTGTCCTGAGCCTGTCCTGAGCCTGTCCTGAGCGCAGTCGAAGGGCGCAGTCGAAGGGCGCAGTCGAAGGGCGCAGTCGAAGGGCGCAGTCGAAGGGCGCAGTCGAAGGGCGCAGTCGAAGGGCGGTGTCGAAGGGCGGTGTCGAAGGGCGCAGTCGAAGTAAGTCGAAGTGCGGAGTCGAACTATGTCGAAGTATGCCTACCCCACAATAGTTGTAGCTTAGTTTTTAGTGTATTTATCAATGACTTGAGCTAAACTAGGTACAGCGTCTTCCACATTTTTTTTGACTGAACTGCGGAGTTTATTATAAACACCTTTGATAGTAGAGTTACTGCTTTTCTGAATCCGAATATCAGTAATACTCAGCAATAAATCTGCTGTACGAGAACGATTTTGACTAAGATATCCGACAGCATCACCTGTATTTAAACCTTCTTCCCAGATAGGTTCTAGTGCAGCGAAAGATTCTGGTAAAAGACGCTCAATTGCACCAGCACAGTATCCTGGACTAATTCCTTTAATAACTGCATATCCAGTTTTGATAGCCATCCCAGAAATACCACTTGTAGCAGCAACTTGAGTATCTAATAAATTTGTCAAATCAACTAAAAGTGTCTGTCTTTTATTATCATCAGCAAGACCATCAATCAGCGCCATTGTTATGTTCCTTAGTATCAATGTGTTGAGTTTATATTTCAGGTAGTTTATCCCGTAATTAGGAAACTAGGGACTGATTTATTATTTATTTTGTGCCGTAAAAATTCGCCAAATAATAAATAAAGTAAATCCTAAATAGGCAAATACTGTGAGCCATTCTTGAAGGCGACTAAATGAATCATTCATAATATATAAGAAAATATCTTTTTTGACTAGTCATTGGTGAGTTAGAGTTGAAGTTTACCTGAAATTAAATTCCTTGGCAAATAAAATTATTCAGGAAGAATTTCCAGGATTGTACCCACCAAACAAGCCTGAACTAGATTGACACCGATTAAATTTGCAGCTTCTAATTCTGCACAAAGTAAATTTGCTCCAGTTAAATTTGCCCCTGCTAAGTTAGCTCCTCGTAAATCGGCTTCTTCCAGATTGGCTTGACTTAATGTTGCCCCTTGCAAATCAGCGCGACTCAAATCTGCACCTTTGAGATTTGCTCCTGTGAGGTTTGCACCACGTAAGTCAGCACTACGTAAGTCAACACCTTGTAAGTTTACACTCATCAAATTAGCACCACTTAAAAAAGCACCGGCTAAAGAAGCATCATTAAGTGTAGCACCCATTAAGTTAGCACCACGCAAGTTGCTGCCTCGCAGATCGGCGCTGGTTAAGTCTGCTTGCATTAAGTTAGCTCCCATTAAGTTAGCCCGCAAATCAGTTTCTAGCAAGCTTGCACCCATTAAATTTGCACCTTCAAAATGTGCGCCTTCCAGCTTAGAACCTGTAAAGTTAGTGCCAATGAGGGTAGAACCGGCTAAATTAATGCGGCTTAAATCAAGTTGAGATAAATCCTCGTCTTCTAAGTCTGATCCTGGGAGTTGTGTAATTTTTCCTAATTTAATCGCTTCTATGTTCATGGGTGAATTTTTAATTTTTAATTTTTAATTTTTAATTTTTAATTTTTAATTCTTGACTGTTCCAGCGAGAATCAATCAACCACATACTACTACTAAATTTGGGTGACATGATGGGTAAGTCCAGTCCCTGTTGTAAACCCATAACTAACAAAGATAGGGTATCTATGAGTTTAGGGTCAAAACGGGTAGATTGTTGGTGTCGACATTGTTCTAGGGCATTAGCAAAGATATTTTGTCCACTTTGATCTGAGTATTTTTGCTGACTGACTCGCCATTGAAAGTCTGCTGCTATTGCTAATATTCTTGATTCTAAAGGAATTTCTTCACCTGTTAAACCTGCTGGTTCTCCTGTGCCATTCCACCATTCGGTTTGATGGGTAATAATTTGGGCGATCGCTCTGAGTTGGGGCATTGTCCGTAATACCTGCGCTCCTGGAACTAGGGGACAAATTGGTCCTGCTACTTGTTCTGTGGGCTTTTTGGGGGATGTGAGGATGCTTTCGGTTTGTTGCAGTGGATCGATTCGATGTAGTAACCCAGCTAGACGTAATCTTTTAATTTGCCATGCGGGTAGTTCTAGTAATTGTCCCATGATTTCGGCGATCGCAGCTACTTCGGCGGCGGCCATGGGATTTTGAATATCTGCTATGTCTATTAATTGTGCCATCCGCAAAAATGCCTGGACTTCGTTAGAAACCAAGTTGGAACTCAAAGTGTTTTGGCGTGTGGCTGTAGGATAGGATAAAGTATTTTCACCACTTTTTAGGTAGTCAATGACCAGGGAAACGACTTTCCCAATCTCCTCTGGTGAAGCTATTTCTGCTTTGATTGCTTGTTTATGCTGGGTCAGTTTTTGGGCTAGTTCTGGGTTGTATTTTTCGATGTGGGCGATCGCTATCTCGGCGGCTTTCAGAACTACATCCGGCTCAAATGTCCACATTCCATAGAATTTGCGCTCTAAATCTGACCCCGGTAGTCCTGTAACTCCATAATCTTCATCTGATAATTCTTGACAAATTACCATTGATGTGTATTGTGGAGACAGAATCATCAAGTGCCATTCTTGGGATACTGGATCAGATGTTTGTAGTGGTACTAAATCTACATTTGCTAGTTGACTGGTGGGATGTTCAGCAAAACCGGCATCACTGGTAGCCATAATTGCAATTTCCCGGCTGCACTTGGCAATATCTGCATATCTTTGGGCTTCTTGCAGATACCATTTGCCTCTTTGAAAGCAGGTAATTACTATTGGTTGATCTTCTTTACTTAAAATATGGTCTTCTAAAGCATGACATAAAGCCACTAAGGTATTTTTATAATACACGCCAAAGCGAATAGGTCTATTGCTATGACGATAGGCTGTTTCTAATTGTTGGAGAATTGAACCTTGTAACATGGAATTTTGGTGATTGGTGATTGGTGATTGGGGATTGGGGATTGGTGACTGGGGATTGGTGACTGGTAGTTGGTAAGAATAAACTCTTGCCTTTTGCCTCTTGCCTTCTTACTGTCACCTGTCACCTGTCACCTGTCACCTGTCACCTCATACACACTCAGTTTACACTAGCCAATTGTTTCTCAGTTTTTTCCACAATTGGGGCTGTCAGTGCTGTTTCCAACTCAGCGCAACCTAATCTTGCTTCTAAGATTTTCATTACTTCCCTACCGAAGTCGTTGGGGTTTTGTCGCCAAGCTTGTAAACAGACTTCTCCGAAAAATGATCCTAATGGTTCTGGATTCCAAAGTAGTTTTTTGGCAGTCCAGGGCATCAAACTCATAGGATTATACCCTGGTTTGAGGATACCTTCTTTAAAAGCATATTCTTCCAGGTGGGTATGGGGTTGCAGTCCAATGAAGAAAATAGCAGGTTCAACTTTATCCGCGCCAAAAATCCGTTCTAGTTCTCGATGATAGGCTATAGTTTGGCGGATGGTTTCGGGACGCTCATCAATGACGTTAAATGAGTAATTGACGGAAACCATATCATTAAAACCTGCTGCTTTCAAGTCACGGCAGTTTTGCAGTACAGTCCGCAGGTTGTAACCCATCCGCATTTTCCGTACCAGTTCTTGAGAACCGCTAGTAATGCCGATTTCAAAATAATTCATCCCGGTTTTGGCCATCAACTCACACAGTTCTGGTGTTAAGTTGTCTGCTCTAATATAGGCCGCCCAGTTAATATCTGTCATGCCAGAATCAACTATTTTTTGCAATAGCTCTATTGCATCATCAATATATCTGCGGGCGGGGATAAATTGAGCATCGGTAAACCAGAAGTTACGGACACCGCGATTATATAGTTGGCGGATCTCGGCTACAACTTCATCGGCGGGATTAATGCGTACCTGCTTACCTTCAACTACTGTGTACACACAATAACAGCAGTTATGGGGACAACCGCGCTTGGTTTGTACACCAATATAGAAATCTTTATCTTGCAGGTAGTAGTTAATTTCTGGCCAGATGGTTTCTATGTAGTCGTAGTTACAAGCGGTTTTTTCTAGGGGTGTGGGTTGTTCATGGATCAGGCGTTGACGGGGTTGGTTTTCTCCCACTACATAACAACGTTCATCCCGAAATTCTTGGCCACTGAGGTATTTTGTAAGTAGGGTTTCCCCTTCACCTACGGAAATTATTGTTCCTGAAGGTAGGCTTTTTCCTAACTGTTCATAAAATACGCTGACTGCACCACCACCAACAACTGCACGGGCTTGGTTATGATATCTTTGGGCGCGTTTTAAACCGCGTTTGATTAATCCCAAGTTGCGCCATAGTTCTACATAGTAGGCGATGAAGATCCGCAACCCGCCTAATGCACCCCGTAATTTAATGAATGGGTTTTTGGCATAGTAAAATTCAAAGGCGTTTTGTAGGGGGTTGCCACCTCTACCTCCTACTGGTGCATAGATTTGAATATCTCGCCAAGAAAAGACTAGGAGTGTGGGTTTAAATTCGTCAATACAGCGATCTAGGGCGCTGCTGTAGTCCAGGGGTGGTACTGTTCCTAAATCAAATATTTTTTGTTCGATGTTAGGGAATAGTTTGTGGACGTGATCACTCAGGTAAACAACCCCAATGGGAAAGATGGGGTTACAAGGAAGGCGAACGTAAAGGATTCGATTTTCCATCATGGTTGTTTCAACTGCCATCTTGCCAATTTGTAGGGGAAAACTAGAGAAATATCTGGTCTAAACCTGTGGGTTTGTGGTGTTAATCTTAATTTACCAATATTTTGCTTGACATTTGAGCCAGTTTTTGATATTGGCAAATTTACTTTCAGGAAAAGTGAGAAAAGGTAAAATTGCTGGTCATCAAAATCATTGATGGTTAGCAATAGATAAAGTTTATGAAGAAAATTTCATATATCTTTACCATAACATTGATCTCTACCCAGATTTGGTAACAAGTTTAGGCATGGTTGCTCATTGAAACAAGAATCCCCTAAGGCGGGGAGCGTCAATGATTCAGTGATGATTGTCGCCTGCAAATTAGCAGATGTAAATCAGTAGATCGATAAAATTGAAAAACCAACTTCTCAGCAAGCCTGGGGTTAGTAGCCTTGTCTGACAAGCTTTCAGGGTTGTTAAGTTCACAGAGGGGGAACAGCAAAACTAAAGAAATTTAGTTGAAAATGTATAATAATGCAAAAATTAAGATATATTTGCCAATTTTTTTCCAAAAAAACATGACTTTAGATAGAAATGATGCAGAAAATTTCAGTTGGTAGTCGCAGTTACAGCAAATGGGGATCATCCGATGTTAGTTTTGGTTGTGTAATGTAAAATTGTGGCGTAAAAGCTCCTCAGCAGTTATGGCTCAAATATTAGATTCTCTACCACCGGAGCAATCGGGGAAAATTCTCTGCTGCTACGTCAATGCTACAAGTAAAATACAGGTGGCGCGTATTTCCAATGTTGCTAACTGGTACTTTGAAAGGGTGGTGTTTCCTGGACAAAGGCTAGTTTTTGAAGCGCCGAAAAAAGCGCAAATGGAGATTCATACAGGAATGATGGCGAGTGCGATTTTGTCGGATACAATACCGTGCGATCGCCTAGCACTGAATGAACCTGGTAGTGATGAGGGTGATCAAGACTCAGCCCCAGGAATAGAAGCTGCAAACACCAATGCGATGGTGTCGGAAATGAATACAAAAATTGAAGATACCACAAAACCTTTACAAAATATCACAGCCTCCATGAAAACCTATCAGTCACAACATGAGTTTTTACTGAATCTGGGAGTGTGACAGATGGGAAGGTTAGTTAATGTCAAAAGTTTTAAAAATCCCTGGATTAATATCCTTTGATTAAAAAAAAGCACGTTTATTAAATTTGAGGGTTGCTGAACTCAGCAGCCTTTTTTATTTTATTGGAGAATAGGGAATAGGGAATAGGGAATTGGGAATTGGGAATTGGGAATAAGTTAAGAATTTTACCGTAAGCATTCAGCCGTTCACAAATGCACCGAGTGTACACTTCCTCATCAATCTGTGGTATTTTATATTGAGGAGGCAGGATTTATTTATTTTGGATTTTGGATTGTTTGTGTCAACTCCAATCTCATAAAAATTTCTCCCCCATCTCCATATCTTCCTGTTCCCTGTTTTTTGACTTTTAATTTTTTACTATGAACTTACCTTCTTTTTTATGGTTGTGGAAAATAGCAGCTTGGTCTATGGGTTTAGCGATTCTAGCTTATGTTATTTTAGCAATGTCTGGTTTTTGGTTATGGCAAGTTAGAAATACTGGACGTTCTCCCATTGGTGTGGTTTTACCAAGGGTGAATAATATAGTCAAAAACTTTCATTTTTTTATTGGCTTCACTATGGTAAGTTTGGTATTATTATTGTTATTTATTGGTATTATGGGGACTTTAGGACATTTTGGTTCTTTGGGTCATTCTTTACATTTATTCGCTGGTTTATCTGTGGTAATTTTGGTTTTAATTTCTGCTTTTAGTGCAACTCAAATTAGTACAGGTCAATTTTGGGCTAGACCTTTACATATTACTTTGAATATGATTCTTTTCTTTGGTTTTGCTTGGGTTTCTTTGACTGGTTGGACTGTTGTACAAAAGTATTTACCATGACAATAAAAATTATGCTAGGCTTGATATGATTGAACCGCAAAGGACGCAAAGGACACAAAGGTAAGAGTTTTACAGAGAGTTTTTCGGGAGGCTATGTTTATTTTTATATTCTTTTGGTTTTGAGGATTTTTAATTTTTAATTTTTAGTTTCTATGCGATTAATATTAGTTGAAGATGAAAAAGATTTAGGTTTTATCGTGGCTGATCGTTCTCGAAATACTGGGGGTTCGGGTTTGGGTTTAGCTATTGCTTTGGCCATTACCCAAACTCATAAAGGTAAATTAGAAGTAGAAAGTCAGGTTGATCATGGTTCTACTTTTACGCTGTCTTTACCACTCGTTTCCACAGTAAACAAGTAATTTCTACTATCATTGATGTGATCATAGCTATAGCTGCGGCTATTGCTCCCTTCATTCCTTTATTAATAGCTAAACTGGCAATTATTAATAAAGTTCCTGTTGCTAACCATGTGGATAGATTAACATGACCTGTACGATTTTCACTTACTAAAAAACCTTGTGTGGCATTTTGCAAAGCTACAAATAATGGTACAATGGCACATATTAAAAGTACAGGTTTGATGCTATTTGCAAGGGTAAGATCATTACCGATAAAACTTTGAACTATGCGATCGCCTATGGGTGTTACACTCATCAATAATAATAATGTCGAACAAACTGCACCTACGCTAATAGCAAAAGTCAAAAGTTGGCGATCGCTCACTTGATGGCGATATTTAATTACCATTTGTTGTACCATGCGGGTAGAATTAGCAATTACTAATACCAAACCCCACGCAGCAGACCAAGCAGCAATAGCAATTGTAGCATCTTGAGCGCGGGCAAGAATACTAATTAATATCGCTCTCCCTCCCCAAACTACCATCATTGTATTTGCTAGGGGGAAATAAAATTTCCATACCTGGGCTAAGTTTTGGGGTAACCCAGGTTTGGTTTCTGTTTCTGGGGGTATGGTTGCTCCACTGCGATAAGCAAAAAATGTTACAGCTACAGCTTCAACTATCACCCCACTAATGAGAGCTATTCCTGCTAAAACACCCCCAGATAGTTGTATTAAAAACCCACTTACCAGAACTAAAGCCAATGTTAAAAGCCTGAAAATACTAGCTATAGCTAACGCACGGGGTTTACCGTGGTAAATTAATAAACCTTGAAAATAACGCCGCCATGCGATCGCAAACGGCCAACCACAAGCTATTAATAATACTTGACTGACTGTAGCTAACATTGCCAAAGGAATACCCAACAAACTCGCACCAACAGAATTAAATATGATAGGTATTCCCAACAAACCTAATAAAAAACTGAGTCCTACACCAGCAAACAAAGTAAAACGCCATAATGCTGCTCTAGATTTTTGTGATCCAGCCAAAGCATTAGCAGCGTGAAGGATCATAATAATAGGACTTTCAAAAAAGATTGCCAAAGACTTAGCCGCACCTACAGCCGCTATATTCACCTGAGCATCAGGAAGATAAGCTAAAGTAGTAGTCATCATCGGATCACCACAGGCCATAGTCACATCACTCAGGGATAAAGGCAAAAATTCCCGCCATAAACTCCCTAAACTTATATTTTTAGATGTATATTCTTCTAACTTCATTTCTTACTCTTTGCGTCTTTGCGTCTTTGCGTGAGAAAAAATATTTAACTTTTAAAACTAACCTGCGATTTAACAAGATCCAAAGGTACAGGATAAAGCTGAGAAATAGCTGTTACCAGATCGTCACTTTGTAAAATGTGAATATTTTGTGCAGTTAACCAATCGGTATTGTAAACTGTTTCTAGATAGCGATCGCCCCGATCAGGATTTAGTAACAACATAGTTTGAGGCTTGTTAAATCTTTGAGTATCAGCTAAAGCTGTGGCAACAATAGCACCAGTAAAAGCGCCCAAAAGCATACCCTCATATTTAGCCAAAGCATGACAGACAGAAAAAGCCACAGCATCATTGACGCTATAAGCAGCGTCTAACACCTGGGGGTCAAAATTGGGGGGAACGAAGGATAAACCCAGTCCTGTCATCTTATAGGGGTGTCTGGGAGTACCAAAAATAGCCGATCCAGCCACATCAACACCAATAATTCTGGTTTGGGGATAATATGTTTTAAAGTAGCGACTAATACCCCCTAATTGACCGGCTGTACTCACACCTATAACTATAGCATCAGGCGCACCCCCGAAAGCGTCAACAATTTTCCGCGCTGTCCAAAGTTCATGAGCATCAGTATTAAGAGGATTTTTATGTTGACATGGATACCAAGCGCCAGGTATATTTGCGGCTAATTCCTGAGCTTTTGTCATTCTCGCTACCTGCATTGAACCTTGAGCATCGGCAGCATTTAAAGGAAATTCAACGAGTTCTGCACCATAAGCAGTAAGCATTCGGCGCATAGTTACAGGTGTTTTTGCATCAATAACAATCATCACCCGATAACCTTTAGTTTCACCAACAATAGCTAAACCGATACCAAAGTTACCAGAACTAGATTCAACAATTGATAATTGACAATTGATAATTGATAATGGGTAAGGGGTGATTTAATAAAAAACTGATGAAATTCTGAACTTCTGAAATTACAAACTTCCCAAAAATCGAATTTCTCAAAAAATCGCAACTTCTCAAAAATCCCAACTTCTCAAAATTGCAACTTCTCAAAAATCCCAACTTCCCAAAAACCGAACTTCTGAAAATATGAACTTCCGAAAAATCGCAACTTCTCAAAATCGCAACTTCTCAAAATTGCAACTTCTCAAAAATCCCAACTTCCCAAAAACCGAACTTTTCCAAAATCAAACTTCTGAAAATCTGAACTTCCTAAAAATCAAACTTCTGAAAAATCCCAACTTCCCAAAATCTGAACTTCCCAAAAATCAAACTTCCGAAAATCTGAACTTCTGAAAAATTACAACTTCCCAAAAACCGAACTTCTGAAAATCAAACTTTCCGAAAAATCCCAACTTCCTAAAAACTGAACTTCTGAAAATCCCAACTTCCCAAAAACTGCACCTTCAAAAAATCGAACCTCCCAAAAACCGAACTTCTGAAAAACTGCACCTTGCAAAAATCCCAACTTCCCAAAAACCGAACTTTTCCAAAATCAAACTTCTGAAAATCTGAACTTCCCAAAATCAAACTTCTGAAAATCTGAACTTCCTAAAAATCAAACTTCTGAAAATCTGAACTTCCTAAAAATCAAACTTCTGAAAATCTGAACTTCCTAAAAATCAAACTTCTGAAAAATCCCAACTTCCGAAAATCTGAACTTCTGAAAATCAAACTTTCCGAAAAATCCCAACTTCCTAAAAACTGAACTTCTGAAAATCCCAACTTCCCAAAAACTGCACCTTCAAAAAATCGAACCTTCCAAAAACCGAACTTCTGAAAAACTGCACCTTGCAAAAATCCCAACTTCCCAAAAACCGAACTTTTCCAAAATCAAACTTCCCAAAATCAAACTTCTGAAAATCTGAACTTCCTAAAAATCAAACTTCTGAAAAATCCCAACTTCCGAAAATCTGAACTTCTGAAAAATTACAACTTCCCAAAAACCGAACTTCTGAAAATCAAACTTTCCGAAAAATCCCAACTTCCTAAAAACTGAACTTCTGAAAATCCCAACTTCCCAAAAACTGCACCTTCAAAAAATCGAACCTTCCAAAAACCGAACTTCTGAAAAACTGCACCTTGCAAAAATCCCAACTTCCCAAAAA
>NZ_JACJPU010000058.1:0-27603 GCF_014696235.1 Sphaerospermopsis sp. FACHB-1194
ATGACTTCGTTTCCCAAGAATTACGGGCAGCAGAAGACCCAGAATTTGAAACCTTCTATACCAAAAACATTTTGTTGAACGAGGGTATCCGTGCTTGGATGGCTCCTCAAGACCAACCCCACGAACAATTTGTATTCCCTGAAGAAGTATTACCACGTGGTAACGCTCTCTAATTTGATGATGAATTAATCAAATCCTTTAGTATTCATCCTTTTTAATTTACCCCCAGGCTATTTATTAGCCTGGGGTTTTTTAATGGTCATTAGTCATTAGCGGTTAGCGGTCATTATTGATTTTTACCCAGTCACCAATCACCAATCACCAATCACCAGTCACCAGTCACCAGTCACCAGTCACCAGTCACCAATCACCAGTCACCAGTCACCAGTCACCAATCACCAGTCACCAATCACCAGTCACCAGTCACCAGTCACCAATCACCAGTCACCTCCTGACTATTGCCAAAATAATTTTCTGTGCTATGATAATTTCAGGTTAAAAACCCAGAGTTTTGCGCTCTGCCTTTTTGAAACTAAGACCGTTTAGGCAACAAGGAGGTGATGCCCATGATAGATAGTAGTAAAAGCATGGGTCATCAGGTTGCAGTTAGCCGGCTGTGCGCCGGGGCTGTTCTCTAAAAGTTAGCCTTAGTTATCCTGAGATTTAGTTATCCTGAGATACTAAGTTAGCTCAAGTAGCTAGGCTAAAAGTCGGAGTTCCTTCCGGCAGTCTGGTTGCAACCTGAAGACCCGCTAGACCGCCCTGAGTTAGATCATCGGATTTAATTTAGGGCGGATAGTTTTTTAGGGGCTAGTAACGGTAAATTTTCTCTTCACGAACATATAGCAGTAGACAAGCTGGTTAGGACATTCTCAAAAGCTAAAAGCTAGTAATAATAAGGGTTTTACTTTTGCCTCTTGCCTCTTGCCTTCCGCTATATCTGTATTTTTTTACAAGCTACAGAATTCGCCATTAATTGTTGAAAATAATTTAACTGCGCTTCATGGAACATTCAGACTTGGCAGGACATCCTCACAATATAGAGAGGTTTTTGCTAATAGAGGAAATTGTCCAATGGCAACAGCAAAGAAATTTAATCTAACAGATGTGATTGTTTAAATCAGTTGCAAACACTTTTGGCAAAAGCTGCTGTTATGTTTTTGTCCTGTATATCTGTGGTGTGAGTTGAAAATAGTTAATTGCTTGGTTGTGATTGAGAATATGATACCAGCTTATTTGCGCGGTATTTAATTGATAAATTTTATCTTGATCATTAGGCTGAGATATTTTATAATATAAAACTATGATTTAGATGCTTTTACATAAGTTAATTTCATGATTTTTTAACGATTCGTTAATCATTTTTTAACTTTGTAAAAACTAAAATTGTAGTAGTGGCAGCTATGCCTCATCCACAGGTCGCAAAAAGATATCGCATTTCGGATAAGTAGGTACTACAAAAACAGTCATCTATAAACGGTGTGAGGAGTAAAAGTAAAGATGTCTAATCTCTTGTGGAAGTCTCTGGTGGTTAGCCCAGCAGTTTTAGGAGCAGCGTTATTAGTTTCAGGAACAGCTGTTGCCTCTGCAAATGCCACCACTGAAGTATCAACACTGGAAACTCAAGCCGCTACAGAAGTTTCCCAACAGCCTGAAGTTTTAGCTCCAGTCGCTTCAAAAACGCAGGTTTTGGCCCAGGTTCAGAACTACAGCAACGAAGGTCAAAATTTACAGTCGCAAGTTACATCAGTATCTCAGTTTTCTGATGTTCAGCCCACTGATTGGGCATTCCAAGCATTGCAGTCTTTGGTAGAAAGATATGGCTGTATTGCGGGTTATCCCAATGGTACATATCGCGGCAACCGGGCCTTAACTCGTTATGAATTTGCTGCTGGTTTAAATGCTTGTTTAGATCGTGTTAACGAATTGATCGCCACAGCAACAGCTGATTTGGTGACAAAACAGGATTTAGCGACTTTACAGCGTCTGCAAGAAGAATTTTCTGCGGAACTGGCAACTTTACGGGGTCGTGTAGATACTTTGGAAGCCCGTACTGCTGAGTTAGAAGCGAATCAATTCTCTACTACTACTAAATTACAAGGTGAAGCTATTTTTGCTGTCACTGATTCCTTCGGCGCTACTCCTCCTGGACAAACTGTTTTGCAGAACAGAGTTCGTTTGAACCTGCAAAGCAGCTTCACTGGTAGAGATATGTTGAATACCCGTTTGACTGCGGGTAATGCCCAAGGTTTTGGAACCACAGATGAAACTAACCAAACCTTTGAAGTTGGTAGCACTGGTAATAACAATGTTGAGATTGACAAACTGACTTATGAAGCTCCTATTGGTCCTGCACAGGTCTACATAGCAGCTACTGGTGGTCAGCATAGCCATTATGCAGCAGTTAACAACCCTTACTTCTTCGATAAAACAGATGGCGGTAATGGTGCTTTAAGTACCTTTAGTTCGGAAAATCCCATCTATAGAATTGGTGGTGGTTCAGGTATTGCTGTTAATGTACCCTTTGGACAAGGCGGCGGCATTCTCAAACCAAGTTCATTAACTTTAGGTTACTTGGCTTCTGGAAACACAACTTCTGGCGCTGAAAACCCTGCTAATGGTGCAGGTTTGTTTGATGGTAACTATGCGGCTTTAGGTCAGTTAAACTTCAATGTTGGTAATCGTCTTGCTTTAGCTGCTACCTATGTACATGGTTATCATGGTGCTGGTAGTACCTTGTTTGATGCAGGACGTGATGGAGGTGCTGTTGTCGGTACAACACTAGCTAATAATCTGAGTTCACCAAGCGGCTCTTCCAGTAACTCCTACGGTGTTTCCGCAGCGTTCAAACCCAGCCAAAGACTATCTATCAGTGGTTTCGTTTCTTACCACGATATTACAGGCTTTGCTGCAAATGATGATTATGAAGCTTGGAGTTATGGAGTTGGGGTAGCGTTACCTGACTTTGGTAAGAGAGGGAACGTATTAGGTATTTTCGGTGGCGTTCAACCCTATACCTTTAATAATGCTGGTGGTCCTAACACTGGTGATATGCCTTACCAAGTTGAAGGTTTCTACAAGTATCGCGTTTCTGATAACATCTCTGTCACCCCTGGTGTAATTTGGTTGCCAGCTGTTGGACAAAACAGCAATAGCCAGGATGCCTTTATTGGAACTCTCAGAACAACGTTTACTTTCTAGATTAAGAAAGTTGGTAGTCTGCTAACAATCTTTTAATCTGTTTTGCCCGCCATGAGGCGGGTTTTTTGTTTTGGGCAGAAAAAACCTAGAAAACCGATTCATTAATCGTAAGGGCGTATAGCATTCGGACAGAATATGAACTGGCTTCAGCGATAGGTTATCACCTGAATGCTTCGCCCCTACAAGATAAAAACAGATTACCTAGCATTGCTGAATCGACGCTCTAGAGAAGAAGGTGAAAACATTAACCAAAACTAAAACTTAGACAATTAAAGGCTTTTAGCACTGTCACCTGCTATAGCTGATTGCTGATGGCTGATAGCTGAATACTCAAAAAAAGTACAAACCCCAGTGTAAAACCGGAGTATACTAGAAAAAGTTATGAATTATGAATAATTAATGATCCTTTATTCTTAACTGCTGCTTGTGGAACTATCCTGTAAATCTGAATACGCAATTCTGGCGTTATTAGAAATGGCAACTCATTACGAAAGCGGCGAACCGATGCAAATTCGACAAATTGCTGCCCAACAAGATATACCAGATCGCTATTTAGAACAGCTACTTGCTACTTTGAGGCGTGGGGGTATAGTTAAAAGTCAACGTGGTTCAAAAGGTGGCTATCTGTTAGCGCGAGAACCTTGGAAAATCAGCGTTTTTGATATTTTGGAATGTTTAGAAGGGTTGGATATCAAGACAGGGGAAGATGATAATAACCCCAAAAGTGTAGATAGTGCCATTGTAGAAGAAATTTGGCAAGAAGCGCGTCAGGCTGCAAATGCAGTCTTGGAAAAATATTCGCTTCAGGATCTTTGTGAACAGCGAGATTCACGGAGGCAATTAGATATCATGTACTACATCTAAAGGAATCAAAAGTTATTATGCGGGTTGCTCGAAATATTACAGAATTGGTTGGACGGACTCCCTTGGTGCAGTTAAACCGTATTCCCCAGGAAGAAGGTTGTGTAGCACAGATTTTGCTGAAACTGGAAAGTATGAACCCATCGGCATCGGTGAAAGACAGAATCGGTGTGAGTATGATTAATGATGCTGAACGGGAAGGTTTAATCACTCCTAGTAAGACAGTGTTGGTAGAACCGACATCGGGAAATACGGGTATTGCTTTGGCAATGACAGCGGCGGCTAAGGGGTATAAATTAATTTTGACTATGCCGGAAACCATGAGTGCTGAACGTCGGGCAATGTTGCGGGCGTATGGGGCAGAATTGGAATTAACACCGGGTATTGAGGGGATGAGTGGAGCGATTCGCAGAGCGCAGGAAATTGTGGAAACCACACCACACTCATATATGTTGCAACAGTTCCGCAATCCTGCTAATCCTAAAATACATAGAGAAACTACAGCTTTGGAAATCTGGGAAGATACCGATGGCCAGGTAGATATGATTGTGGCGGGTGTGGGTACTGGTGGTACTATTACTGGTGTGGCGGAAGTTTTGAAGGCAAAGAAACCTAGTTTTCAGGCGATCGCTGTTGAACCTGCTAATAGTCCTGTGTTATCTGGTGGTAAACCAGGACCCCATAAAATTCAGGGTATTGGGGCGGGTTTTGTTCCCCAAGTTTTGAATGTAAAATTGATTGATGAGATAATTTCTGTCACTGATGAAGAGGCGATCGCTTTCAGTCGCAGGTTAGCTAGGGAAGAAGGACTATTATCGGGAATTTCTAGTGGTGCTGCTTTATGTGCTGCTATTCGTGTCGCCCAACGTCCAGAAAATGCAGGACGTTTAATAGTCATGATTCAACCAAGTTTTGGTGAAAGATATTTGAGTACACCTTTGTTTCAGGATTTAGAAGCTAAGACGGTAAACTAAGAATTCAGGAGTCAGGAGTTGTAGGGGCGAAGCATTCGGACGACCAATTATCAATTGGTGTCCAAGGCTATTTTCCCAATGCTTCGCCCGTACAGGAGTCAGTGAACAGTGAACAGATTAATAATAAAATTTATTGATAACTAATTACTGATGACTGATAACTGATAACTGATAACTGATAATTAAATCATGGAAGATTCTAACCATTACAAAACCCTGAAAGTTGATGCTAATGCCAGCCAAGCGGAGATTAAACAAGCATATCGCCGCTTGGTGAAAATGTTTCATCCTGACAGTAATCAGGAAACAGCTAATCATGAGGAAATTATTAGAATTAATGCTGCTTATGAAGTTTTGAGTGATGTTCAAAGTCGTCTAAAATACGATGAACAAATTAGAAAAGATGCCCAAAAATCAAATATTCATCGTCAAGAAAGAACTGCATCTGCTCAAAAACAACATAAGGCTAAAAAACAATCTGGAAAAGATGCAGATGAAAAGGTTGAAGAGTGGTTGCGTGTAGTTTATCAACCGATCAACCGCGTGCTTTGTCGCATTCTTAATTCTTTAGAACAGCAAATTGAAGACTTAGCAGCAGATCCTTTTGATGATGAGTTAATAGATCAATTTCAAGAATATTTAGATAACTGTCGGGATGATTTTAAAAAGGCTCAAAATACCTTTCATTCTTTACCAAACCCTCCTAGTTTAGCGAGAGTAGCAGCACATCTTTATTATAGTTTAAATCAAGTGGGTGATGGTTTGGAAGAGTTGGGATATTTTCCTTTAAATTATGATGATCGTTATTTGCACACGGGTCAAGAAATGTTTAGAATAGCAACGCGGTTACATTGTGAAGCGCAAGAATCTGTGGGGTGAAAAATGGTAAGAAGTAAGGAGTCAGAAGGTTTGATGATTTTTCAGATTTTATGGTAATGGTAAATAGACTATCCGATCTTGATATTCACCATCTTCTGAAGCTAAAGCAACTAATATTAATTCTTCTATATTTTCACCAACACTTAAATTAGGATTGACAATAAAGATTCCTGGTATGTGACGATTCATGGCAATAAGCTGTTGTGCATTTAATTTGTATAAGTGGAACAGGCATCTTGCCTGTTAAACAAGAGTTCAGAATATTAGGATTATACAATTTAGCTGTGTAACAGCTTATGATCAGATAAATGCACTGGCATAGAAGTGCGGTTATTTGTCACCAATATAAAATTGTCTCTCTTTTCTAAGTTGTCTGAGTTTTTCTGATACTGGTGGGGGATTCAGTCTTTGTTGTTCTCTCATTTTATGACCATGTTCTATCCAGGTTTTCATATAATTGCTGACAATTTCTTTGTTTTGTAAATAGTACAGAATTGTTGCATATACCTGTTCTAAAGAAATTGATTGATATATTTGGGCGATTTCTTCTGGAGAACGTCCACAATCAATATATTCATATAAAATTGTTTCAATTCCTATTCTTGAATTTTTCAGTCTAATGTCTCCAGGAGAAAGGAAATTGAAATATTCGGCAATGTCTTTGTTAGGTATATTTTGATGAATTGTTTGGATGTTCATAAATTTAACCTCATTTCAAACTTTCATAGGCAGACATAATCTTATTATCTGCGCGATTAGTTGCCTCTGATGCCATTGTTTCGTGGCAAGTTACACCTATAGTCATTTCAACGGCAGCTATACGCAAAGCTAAATACTTTTCAGGTAAAGCTTCAGCCTCCTTAACTAGCTTGTCTACTTTTGGTTGCAGTTTACGCATCCTTCTTCCACATTCTGCTAAACCTTCTAGATCAGTTCGCTGACGTAGGCTATTCATTTCTCTGCTTTCTGTTATTAAATTTTGTAATTTATTATGAATTAACAAAGCACGTTTTTTAAATTCTTTTTCTGTTGATGCGATGTCTTGAGAACTACCAACAACAAAATTAGTCTCAGCTTCTGCAACCTTAATATTTAGCAATTCAGAAATTGAAACATTTGCTCCAGTTAAATTTTCTCCTCTTTGACCAATAATTTCCTTGACTTTTTCAGATTGTGCCAGTGGAGAAAACGTAACTTTTATATTATACTTTCCATTACTAAGACCTTCTTTTTCTCCCAAAACGGATGTGAAAGTTCCTTCATTCACCAATACTTTATCTTGATAACCTTTTCCCAGAGACGGATTGTTCATAGAAATTAACAGATTAGCACTATTGGGAAGATTGGTTAAGTCAATAACTTTTGCCCTACCATCTTCTGTTCTTTCTACTTTAAGGGTAAGTAATACAGGTTCTGACATTAAAGATACTTCATTTCTAATCTTTGAGCCTTCTTTGTCTTTTTAATATCTTTATCCTTTCCCCAGTACCTACTCAAGAGTTACCAGTAAACAAACAACTTACCACCACAGCACAAATTGGTTTACACTGGATACAGTGAAAGATAAAGAAATATTAAATTTTTACCAGTGCAGTCATGGAATGTATCATAAATCGCCGCGCTCAGTTTTCAGCTACTCATCGGTATTGGTTGCCGGAATTGAGTGAAACCGAGAACCTAGAAAAGTTTGGTCCTTTCTCGAAATTCCCCGGTCAAGGTCATAACTATGTATTATTTATCTCCATGTCTGGTGAACTGGATGAGTATGGAATGGTGTTAAACCTGTCTGATGTAAAACACACCATCAAAAACGAAGCTACCGGTCAACTAGATTTTTCTTACCTGAATGATGTGTGGCCAGAATTTAAACAAACTCTCCCCACCACAGAAAATATTGCTAAAGTGATCTGGGAAAGGTTAGCACCTCATTTACCCATCGTTAAGGTGCAGTTGTTGGAACATCCGCAGATGTGGGCAGAATATCAAGGAGAAGGAAAAAAAGCCTCTTTAACCATCAGAAGTCATTTTAGCGCCGCCCATCGTTTAGCGCCTAACCTGAGTGCAGAAAAATATGGTAAATGTACCCGCACCCACGGACACAACTATCATTTAGAAGTGACTGTAGAAGGGGAAATGGACTCACGTACAGGAATGATTGTAGATGTTCGTGCTTTAAAGAAAGTAGTTGAAGATCATGTTTTAGAATTATTTGATCACTCCTGCATTAATGAAGATATCCCTTATTTTGCTGAATCACAAATAGTTCCCACCACAGAAAATATCTCTCGTTACATTAGTGATTTACTGCAATCTCCAATTCAAAAATTGGGAGTAAAATTATCCCAGGTGAAATTATTTGAAAGTGATCAACTGTGGGTAGAATACAAAGGTAATGGATCAGAAACATTTTTCAATGTAGCTACTGATTTTAGTGCAGCCCATAGATTAGCACATCCTGATTTGAGTTTAGAGAAAAATAAACAAATTTACGGTAAATGCGCTCGCATTAATGGACACGGACATAATTATCATTTAGAAGTCACCGTCAAAGGGGAAATTGATCCAGTTACAGGAATGGGAGTTGATTTAGGTGGTTTAAATCAAATCATTAAAAATTCTGTAATTGAACCAATGGATCATGGTTTCTTAAATAAAGACGTTTCCTTTTTTGCTCAAGTTGTACCCACTGCGGAAAACATCGCATTTTATATTAGTAATACATTGCGATCGCCTATTCAACAACTAGGAGCAGAACTTTACAAAATCAAACTCGTAGAAAGTCCTAATAACTCCTGTGAAATTTACGCTGCTGACTTAGATCAGACTTCTGTAAATGCAGCAGTCAAACAACTAGAATTAGCAGCAGTTTAAGTTAAGTAGGGGCGAAGCATTCGCAAAATAGCCTTGGACAAAAATTGATAATTAGTCACTCGAATGCTTCGCCCGTACAGGAGTCAGGAGTCAGAATATTTATACTGCATCCTGCTCCTGACTTCTCACTTTTCATCATTGAAAAAAATATCGACGACGGGCTAAATTGCGTAAATAAAGATAAATCAACCAAGCCACAAAACCCAAACAAAAATTAATAAAAATTTCCCTAAATATAAACAAGAAAATCTCAGTATCAAAAATTCTTATTATTGGCAAAGGACTAACTTTTCTCACCAAAATAAAAATGCCAAAAATAGCATTACCACCCAAAATCAAAATCAGCAAAATTAAACTTCTTTGCCAAAAACGCTGCTTAGAAGTATTACCAGAAATTAAAGTAATAGGACGTTTACCTTGAGATTTTCGCCAAAATTGTTCTAGTCGCCAAAACAACCATAACAAAAAAGGAAATAAACAATAACCAAGAAAACTAATGGGAGGGGGATAAACCCAACTTCTAGATAAAATATTTACCAAAGCATGAAATAAAACCGAATTTAACCAAGCAGTAAAAATTGAACTTCTATCTTTATTTAAACGTCTGCTAGAAAAAATATATTTTCCTAACGCATACCCCCAAGGAGCAACAAACATAGAATGTACAGGAGTGCTAATAATTCGTTCTAAAATTGGTGCAGTACCATGAAACCAATAAACCCAATTTTCCTCAGCAGTAAACCCCAAAGCAGCAGCTATCGTAAACAGAAAAACCGTACTAGTGCGTAACCTATAACTGCGTTGAAAATAACAGATAGGAATAATAACAGCAGCAAACTTACAACCTTCTTCAACTGGACCAATAACCACCAACTGCCGCAGGGCAAAACCAACAAAATAACGTTGTATTTTTGCCCAGTTCATAACAGAATTAGCAGCAATTTCTATAGCCCATTCTAACCCCAAAGCCACAAAACCAGAAATTGCACCAACTACAAAAAAACATAGTATTTGTAGGGGAAAAGGAGGCGCTGAAATTCGGCGATAGTAAAACCACAAAAACAGCAGCGGTGGAATTATTGCCCAGAGTACAAGAGATAAATTATGCACACATTATCAATTGATAATTGATAATTGACAATTATTTCATTAAAGGTTAAAACCTCTCCTTTCTATGAGAAAACAGAAAAAATTTCCTATTTCCTAATGCTCTCATTTCCAGGGAAGGGGAGGTAATTGTCAATTGTCAATTGTTAATTTTCCATTGTTGAATTACTGACTTGAGCAATAATAGTCCGATGACGAGGACTGTTATTAGTAATAGTTGAATTTTGAAAACCAGCCTCAACTAAAGCTTGCTCAATATCTAAAGTGAAATATTCATCTAAATAAGGTTCTGTACTTTTGAGCAAAGTGAAAACATAAGTAGGCATTTTTTTGTAAATTTCTGATTTGGGATTCATATCCATAATTGTTAAATGCCCACCTGGACGCAAAACCCGTCTTGCTTCTGCAAAAATCTTTCTAGTTGCTGACTGGGGCAATTCATGACACATTAAAAAAATCGAAACTAAATCAACAGAATTATCTGCTAATCCTGTAGATTCAGCTTGAGCATGAACCCAGTTAATATTACTTTGACGTTGTTGAGAACGATAGTTAGCAACAGCTAAAAAATAGGGAGATAAATCTAAACCTGTGATTTTGGCTTGGGGGTAAAGTTCTTGTAGAGCAAAGGTACTTAATCCCACAGCACAACCCAAGTCTAAAATATCTTGTGGTGGATGGGGAAGTTGAGCTTTGAGAATATTGTGATAACTTTGACGCAGTTGAGTATCACCTTCAGCACCTGCATCTTTCCAAATGCTGGCATGAACAGTACGAGCAGCCACTTCCAACTCAAAAGCAGCCTTCCAGCTAAGATCCCCTCCATCATAAGCGTGAAATGGACGTAAGTAATATTCTGGATAGGTAGTTTGAGGATTTTGGACTTGAGCTAAATCATTTGCCCAATCTCGTGCTGCTTGTAGTTTTTCAACTTCTTGATTCCAAGGTACACCTATTTTCCCAGCCCGTTTAATCATCATTTGTCTGGCTTGGTGTTTAGCTAGGTTAAATAAAGGCTTAACTGAAAGAATGCCATTGACTAAGCGGGAAGGTAAGTCAGGAGAGGTTTTAATAGCAGTAGTCATACATTTTTGTAGTTGGGAACAGCTTTATTTTACAGCAGGTGACTGGTGACTGGTGACTGGGGACTGGTGACAGTGTAAGAGGGAATAGGGAATAGGGAATAGGGAATAGGGAATAGGGAAGAAATTTATTCTGATTATCCTGACTCCTGCCTCCTTATTTACTGGTTTTTAAAGCTAACAACATTTCCATTTGAGCAGTAGATTTATTGGGGCTATGAACAGTGACACCCAAACCACGAATAGAACCCAGGATAGCACTGATATCAGGAGGTAGGGGTTGACCTGCGGTAGCAAAACGAGTAATTACAGAGGTGGTGTTATCCATATCTAGATAGAAATAACCACCGTTGGGTTTGGGTAAAGAACCAGTTACGGTTTTAAAGGTGTCGCTATTATTCAGGGTTTGACCTTTGTTATCTGCTATTGTTTCGCCAACAGGTCCACCAAGAGCTACAAATACGGTATCCTGATCTAACCAACCATGTGATACTAAAGCGCCTTGAAAGGGAATTTGCCATTCTGTGATATTTTTACCAGCAATATTTCTTTGAACTACCTTGAATGATTGCTTTTTGGCGAGGTCATCTAGTTTGGTGAAAGTGGTTTCCGCTGTTTTGCGATCGCTCGTATCAAATACCATCCCTCCCCCAAAACCAACATTTGCTAACCCACCTTGACTAGATTGAACCGCACCAAAAGCAAATTCCCCATCCATCCAACTAAAAATATCTTTGTCTAAATCAATATTGACAAATTGTTTGAGTTGTCCGCGAGTCTGTTCAACTGCTTGCTTAAATTCAGGATAATCTTTTGATTGTTCTAAGAAGGTTTGCCAACTACGATTTATATTCTGCCCAGTGACTAGAGCAATGGTGTCACTAGGAAATTGTCCTACTATTTTAGCTGGAGTGCTTTGATATTGAAATTTACTCAGTTGGGGATCTAAGTTAACAACCGCTTTTAACCGCAGTCCAGCATCATCAACACCAACACCAGCTACTAGGGATTTTACTTGCTGGAGTTGTGCCAAAGTTTGCGGCTGCAATGGTCTACCTTGAGTATTGAAAGCTGCTAATTGTTGTGCCATGTTGGCGTAATCTGGCACATAAATTTGAGCCAGGCTGTTTTCAACATCTACGCCTTTAGCTAAAATACTACTTGCTCCTTCTTTACTAGCAAAAGAAGGTTCTCCCTTATAGGTGTCAATCGCTTTTTCTACAGTTTGTTTTTCTGGTGCTACCAATATATGAGTATTGTTTAGTACAGTAACATAAGTTGATTTACTTTTATTTTTACTGCCAATAATTTTCTGACCTTTATAGTCTGATTCTTCAATTTGTGTGTTTTTTTGCTCTTTTAATTTGTTAGCAAAATTCAAAGCATTGAGTTTATCTTTGATACCCACTACTAACAGAATATTTGACTCTTGCTGGACAGATGGAGTTGACTGATTAGGTGTAGTAGGTGTGGGTGGCAGTACAGCAATCATCACACCACCGATCCAGGGTTTAATGTCTGTTTCGTAAGAAATATTACTATCATTTAATATTTCTTCATTGATATCCTGTAGAATTTTTGCTAATATTTCTTGCGCTTGTGGAGTGCCAAATTGCTGTAACTTATCCCAAGATTGGGGATCAGTGTTAACATATGTTGCCATCAAGGCATTAGCAGGTACTACTTTAGCACTGCTTATGGGGCTGGAAGTATCACCCAAGGGTGCTTTCAAATATACGTAAGCAGCTATACCTCCCACAACAACTATAGCCGTGCTAATAGCGGGAACTAGAAATTTTGATTTGCTTTCAGGCATTGTTATTGTCCTTTGTTGCGTAAAATAGGAAAAGTATGATTCAGATGCTATGGATACAAAATTAATAGTGGGGTTTTGGGACTTTTCAGCAATTTTGACTAATTTAGCGGAACTTACTGAGACGATTGGTATTTACATACAAAAATAGTTTTGTCGTTGCTCTCAAAAAGACTTCAATGGAGTCTAGAGTAAATCCGTAAATGCTATCTTAATTTGATATGCAAAAAGTAGTCAGATTCTGAATGACAAGTTATTCTAAGCTATAAGAATAATTGTTAGTATTTGTAATCGATGGAAAGCCATCACTGTGTGATGCTAGAAACTCTTGTCCCGATGATGCAAACCTGCAGAATCTCAGATGAGATCAAGACTTGGACACTGGGTAGCAAAATGAGACAATTGATTTAATTGATTACATCCCAGAGAAAATCCTGATCAAATTACCATTTTGATTTGGGAGAGGCATCTACAGATCGCTATTGTTATGACAGTTTCAGGATTACAAGGTCAGTAATAAACAATGTTGAAATTTTATTTTGATACAGAGAAAGCAAGACACAAATCTTTTGAATTGCCGGGGGCTAAACCACATTATAATCCCGATAGACCGGGACAGGTAGAGCATATTTTTCTGAACCTCAGTTTGGATATTCCCAACCAAAGTTACAATGGTAATTGTAGCATTCGCCTATTGCCAATCCGTAATAATATTGATAGGTTGACATTGGACGCTGTAAATTTAAATATCCAATCTGTACAGGTTGACGAGGTTGAACAAAAGTTTGACTATGACGGGGAAAAACTGTGTATTCAATTATCTCAACCTACGCAAATTGGTAAGAGGTTGTTGATAGCGATCGCCTATTCTGTGGAAAAACCCCAAAGAGGTATTTATTTTATCCAACCAGATAAGCACTACCCCCACAAACCTACCCAAGTCTGGACTCAAGGAGAAGACGAAGATTCTCGTTATTGGTTTCCCTGTTTTGACTATCCAGGACAGTTATCAACTTCAGAAATTCGGGTGCGTGTTCCTAAACCACTGGTGGCAATTTCTAATGGTGAATTAATTGATACTGTAGATGATGGAAACTATAAAATTTACCATTGGTCTCAACAGCAAATACATCCTACTTATTTGATGACGTTAGCTGTAAGTGATTTTGCGGAAATAAAAGATCAATGGGAAGGTAAACCTGTTACATATTACGTAGAAAAAGCTAGGGAAGCAGACGCTAACCGCAGCATGGGTAAAACTCCCCGCATGATCGCATTTTTGAGTGAAAAGTATGGTTATTTATACCCTTTTCCCAAATATGCTCAAGTTTGCGTGGATGACTTCATTTTTGGGGGGATGGAAAATACCTCTACCACGCTGTTAACAGATCGCTGTTTGTTGGATGAAAGAGCATTATTAGACAACCGCAACACCGAAAGTTTAGTAGTGCATGAATTAGCACATCAATGGTTTGGTGATTTACTGGTAATTAAACATTGGTCCCATGCTTGGATTAAGGAAGGAATGGCTTCCTATTCTGAGGTAATGTGGACTGAACATGAATATGGTGCGGATGATGCTGCTTATTATCGCTTGTCGGAAGCTCGCAGTTATTTAAGTGAAGATAGTAGTCGCTACCGTCGGCCAATGGTAACTCATGTTTACCGTGAAGCGATTGAACTTTACGATCGCCATATTTATGAAAAAGGTTCTTGTGTTTATCACATGATCCGTGCAGAATTGGGAGAAGAATTATTCTGGAAAGCTATCCAAACCTTTGTTGTTGATCATGCTCATCAAACTGTAGAAACCATAGATTTATTAAGATCAATTGAAAAAGCAACAGGTAGAAATTTAGCTTTCTTATTTGATCAATATGTTTATCGTGGTGGACATCCTGATTTTAAAGTTGCTTATTCTTGGGATGGTGATGCTAACTTAGCAAAGGTGACAGTTACTCAAACCCAAGCTAGTGATGATCAGGATTTATTTGATCTGAAAATCCCCATTGGTTTTGGTTATAAACAGCAAAATACTGATTTAAAGATTTTTAATGTCCGCATTAATGAACGGGAACAAAGTTTTTATTTCCCATTAACAGAAAAGCCCGATTTTGTTAGTTTTGATGTGGGTAATAATTATCTCAAAACCGTAGTTTTAGAATATCCCATACCAGAGTTAAAAGCACAGTTGGAATTTGATCCAAATCCTATTTCTCGGATTTATGCAGCAGAAGCATTAGCGAAAAAAGGCGGTTTGGAAGTTGTCAAAGCTTTATCCGCAGCTTTGAAAAATGATCCTTTTTGGGGTGTGCGGGTAGAAGTTGCTAAACAATTAACGGAAATTAAATTAGATCAAGTTTTTGATGGTTTAGTTTCTGGGTTGCATGATGATAATCCTTTTGTCCGTCGTTCTGTGGTAGAGTCCTTATCTCAAATCAAAACTCATGCTAGTTATAAAAATGTCAAAGAATTGGTACAGCATGGGGACAAAAGCTATTATGTAGAAGCTGCTGCTTGTCGGAGTTTGGGAACAATTGCTGCTGCTAATTTAGATGATAAACCCCACGAAGAAAAAGTGATTAAACTACTCAAATCTGTTTTAGAAGAAAGAGCAGGTTGGAATGAAGTAGTTAGAAGTGGTGCTATTGGTGGTTTAGCAGAATTTAAAACTTCGGAAAATGCTTTAAATGTCTTGTTGGAATACACTAAATTAGGCGTTTCTCAAGCATTACGTTTATCTGCGATTCGCGCTTTGGGGAAAATTTCTGTAGGTCAAACTCCTGCTAATATAGAAAGAATTTTAGACCGATTAGCAGAAATAGCGAAAGAGACATTCTTTTTAACTCAAGTAGCGGTGGTGACAGCTTTAGGACAAATGGAAACTCCCAAAGCGATTGGGATTTTACAAAGTTTAGCTGATCAAACTCCTGATGGTAGGGTGCGACGTTATGCTGAGGAAGAAATTCCTAAAGTACAAAGAAATATTGGGACAGAAAAAAGTTTGAAACAAATGCGGGAAGAATTGGATCAATTGAAAAAACAAAATCAGGAGTTAAAGAGTCGGTTAGAAAATTTGGAGGCCAAGTCCAAGCAGGGAAATTAGGAGGATAATACACATTATTAGTAGGGGTTTAGCAGTGCTAAACCCTGACAGGATTCAGAAGTAAAAATGTCTTTTTTTGTATGTTTGAATAAATCAAAAGTGGTGAAAAAGCTAGAATTATCCCTACTTTCCTCCTGTTTTGCGTAAGTCCTGTATTCCTAAAACTTCCTCAATCTAAGTATTAAACCAAGACAAAAATGTATTTTTTTTTTGCATAAAATTAGTATAATTACTGTTTGTACTTATACTGAAATTGATGCAATATATATAATCAAGGCTAAATCAAAAACCAAAGAAAGATAAATCACTATTGAATGCTAAGACATATCCTGAATCATATTTGCCGAGTTAGACACTGAACTTTTAACTTATCTAGATGTAGATAATTTTATACTGCGGTAAAAGTTTTGATAAATCAACCTTTACCGAAAATAGGCTACAGCAGCTTTTTGATCACAAAAAATAGAGGTTTGATACATGATAGAAGTACCAGCAAGTTTATTTTATGTGGCGATCGCCATAGTTTTTATACTAGGATTCATTTGGGAAATAATTACAGTAATAAAATATTGTCAAGAATCTAATTTTATTAAGAAGATAATCAAAGAATTAGAAAGAGATACTTATGTTGAAAGAAAATGGATTAACGAGCATTTAGAAACAGAAAATAATTATCATAGAAATCCTCTAAAAACCAATGATAAATACATCCTCAAACAATATCCAGATATATTCCATCAATCGACACGCAGTAATTTAAGATTTATTAGTACAATTTGTACATCCATTGGAGTCTTAGGAACATTTTATGGTATTCAATCAGGAATAGCAGATATTCCATTGAGTAGCTTAAATCAAACAGATGCTTTAATGAAAGGAGTAGGAACATTATTAGCAGGAATGCAAACAGCATTTTCTACTTCATTAGTGGGGTTAGGACTAGGAAGTGTATTTACTATTATTCTATTTTTCACAGACTTCATTAGACAATCACGACATGACAACCTAAGACAAAAATTACATAAAATTACCGTTCCTAAAAAAGATAATCGAGAAGATGCAATCAACAGTTTAAAAGAAATCGCTGCAAATTTTAGAAACTTTGATTTTAACGCCAGTTTCAGAGCAATCCAAGCATTACAACAAGTAGCTGAAAAACTGGATGCAGAAACTATTGGTATAGAAGTAGGAAAAGCTGTTAGTATTCAATTAGATAAAACCATAGAAACCAGATTAACGCCCGCATTTAATCATATTGCCGATTCCCAAAAAACCCTAACCCAAATTACCACAACTCAAAAAAATGTACTCGAAAACTTAATTAGTGAAATGAAAAATCAACTAATTATTCCAGTAGTAGAAAGACTAGATCAAAGTGCGATATTAACTCAACAAGCATCAGCAGCAGTCACAAAATTAAACAATGAATTAGGGGGAATATCTGAAAAATTAGCTAATTCAATCGTCACAATTCAACAATTTCAACAACAAACCTTAGGAGAGTTAAATAATTTTGCCAATAGCTTACAATCTACCTTACATGATTTCCAAACAGAGACAACCAACGTTTTACAAGAAACTGGAGTTGCTATTACTAAAGCAGTAGAAACAAGTATTACAGGAATGGAATCTCAACGGGAAGCATTCCAAAAAAGTGCAGAACAAGCAGCGGATACATTTAAAGGAATTAGAAGAGAATTAGAACAATCTTTAACAACTCAATCTGAACAACAAAATCAAATGTTAACAAGGGTTTATTCTGCATTTTCACAAATTATCACTGAAACCAATGAAAGTTTTAAAACTCAAACTATAACTTTAGAAACAGTAGGTAGACAAGCATCACAATTAATGAACAGTGCAAAGGAGAATTTAGAACAAACATTATCAAATATTGATCAGACATTACAACAAACCCGCGTCACAGTACAAGAAGAATTACAAAGGTTTAGAATTGAATATCAAAACAGTTTAAATCAATTCTTTAATGATCAAAATCAACTCCTAGAAAGTACATTAGGAACACAAAGAAATGCTTTACAGGAAGTAGTGAATGATTTACGCAAAGCTTTCCAAGAAGAAACCGAACGCAGAAAATCATTAATGAATGATTTAACTCATACAATAAATGAAGTTACCAGAGGTATGAATGATATTAGCACAGCAACTAATAATATGCACAGCAAAATACAAGTAATACAAGAATTTACAGCAGCAATGGGTTTACATTCAGGAGAAAGAATAACTCAACTCCAAGAATTATCTCGGAATATTGGTACAGTAAGTCAAGATTTTAATAATCTTCTATATAATTGGCGAGATCATCTCGATCAATATCTAGATAAATCAACAAAATGGCAAACTGAATTTTTTAAAGAAGCTGACAGTTCCATGTCAAGATTATGTAGTAACATTTTAGAAAATGCAAATAACGCATTAGTCAAAATTGAAAATGAACGTCGATTAAATTAACGTAGGTTGGGTTGAACGAAGTGAAACCCAACACACCTTTTCAAATCAAATGTTTGGTTTATTTGCATCAATTCAACCTACACTTTTGAAATATTAGCTTTACTTGTTGGGTTTCCTTACGTCAACCCAACCTACAAAAAATAATTAGCAGGTAAATTATCTCATGTTCAATCATTTAAACATTTTCAAAAATCAAGATGATCAAGAAGAAGATCCCGCAATTTATCTTTCTATCGGTGATTTAATGTCATCGTTATTAATGTTTTTTGCACTACTTTTTATTTCCGCATTAATTCAGCTTAATCAAGCACAAAAAGACATTACTAGAATTTTAATAGGTGAGTTAGAAGGACAATTAAAAGCTAATAATATTGAAGCAAAAGTTGATCCAAATACCGGAGATATCAGTTTAAGAGATAGCATCTTATTTGAAACTAATAGCGCAAAATTAAATCCCCAAGGTGAAAAAACACTGCAAAAATTGATTCCCATTTATAGCAAAGTAATTTTTGAAACTCCCAGAGTGAAAGATCAAATTGAAAGAGTAGTTATTGAAGGCCATACAAGTGCTTATGGTAAAGCTGATTTCAACATGGAATTAAGTTTAAACAGAGCTTGGCAAGTTGCCAAATATACATTATATACAATGCCATTTCCTAACAAAACTCATAAATCACAATTAGAGAAGAAAATCATGGTAGTAGGAAGAGGTGAAAATGATGCAAAAATAGGAGATTTACCAACAGATAGAAGAGTAGTATTTCGGATTCAGTTTAAAGGACAAGATTTGAGTAAGTTAAATCAAGCAGATAATTAGAAAACAATGCTTCACAAAGACTTCAACCTTAAAGAATTTAGTATACCAGATCATCAACCCCATAGATTAATTGAACTCGCTGCAAAACAAAAACCTAGTAATATTAATTTATCTATATCAGCATTGCAAGAAAAAATTGATCAGAATAGAATTAAAGATATTAGTTTAATAGAATGGATATGGTGTATTGATAACGATCAAATTTGGGAAGCAATACCAGAAGAAGAAAGAAAACAATTAACTTTAAGAATTTGGCGTATATCCCAAGAAAATAAATGGTTATATTTTACCTTAATTCGTCGGTTAGCTTGGTTTTATCATGGACAAAAAAATGTAATCACATCGCACTTAGTTAATGGGTTTCTTCTGTGGAGTAATTCAATTTCTGTCAAGGATAATCTAGTTATTAAAATTTTGGTTGCTTTGGGAGCAAATGAACCGAAAAAAGCAATGGTAAAAATTATTTGTGACCAAAACTTAACTCATAATGAACTATTGCCAAAAATCAATCATGTTCTCCCGAATCTTACCATATTTAAAGATTATGTTTTGGAAATAGCACCTTATTTTACAAAACAGCTACATCCAGTTACGTTAGATAAAGTTAATTGGTTATTACGTTGTTTTGAACAAATGGAGGAAACTGATCAAATTAAATCTGTAGAATATATTTTAAATCATCTTTTTACCTCAATAGTTGGTAGGTATCCAGAGTTAGTTAATTGGTTAAAAACCAACTATCATAATTCTAGCAAACAATCAAAATTATCCAGTCAAGCTAGACAGAAGTTAAGAATTTGGATTGGTGCAGTTAATTATCAAGACTTTTCTAATTTAGTAGATTTAATTGCTCAACGAATTGGTATCACAGACAAAGAGGAAAACCAGTTAAACAAACGTCAAGGATTTTGGGCTAATTATAGCAATAGTTTTATGAGAATTAAAATTTTATTACCTATGCAATCTTATGAAATTATCAATCATGATTTGAGAGCAGATCAAGATGTTCAAAGACTACGATCAGATGGTAGTGATGAGACAGAAATATGTATTTTTGATTTAGGAGAGAATGGTTTTATTGTCGAATTTTTTAGAGGTAGAGGAAGTGAAACTAGAATTTTTCCTCAAAATGATTATATCGAAAGTGTTTTATTTGGTTCTCAACCATTATCCGTGAAAAGAATTAGAAAATTAGGAGGGGAAGCACATGATCATGCTTTAGCTTGGCAATGGTCTTGCGAACAATTATTAAGAACTAAATATCAAATTCTGCCAAATACAGGAACTACATCTTTTATCGGATTACCACCAAAATATGGTAGATATGATACTAGTTTAGGTTTACCTAATCCTGATGATCAAAAATTAAATGAACGTCAAAATCAATTACAAAAATGGAATCGGATCATTAATCAATTAGAATTAGAAGCCAAACGATCATCATATTAATCAGATTTCAATCAAAATCTATCGAAAACTGTTAGTTCTCTGTATCTTTGTGCTTTAAATATCCATTAATTAAATAAACATTCAGTAAATAACCATGAAAGATATATTTCAACAACCATCAATAGAAACATTAGTAAAAGAAATTGTCGCCTTAAATCATGCTTGGAAAGCAGCAGGAGAAATATTTGGAGAAGAAAGCGAAATAGCTAAAAGTGCAAGAGATTTAAAAGGATCTTTACAAACAAGATTATTACGTACCTATCCAAATCAAGTTTATTTGAGAATAGATCAAAAAAGTTCACAAGAAGCAGGAGAAGAAGTATATAGTTTGCGTTTAGTAAATCCAATTAATAACCGTGATAATGCAGAACATTTACCTGTTAGAGTTGTCAAAAAATTACTTTCCCAGGAAGAAATTAATCAATTGGAAAAATTTAATAATTAGGGAATCGGATAATATTTATATATTAATCTATTTCTGATAGTTTCAACTGCACTATATTAATAAATATCAAAATTCTCTAAACAACAATATATCTCATCTTTATATACCTAAAAACCCTGTATGAGATTTTCACCACCATCCTACAAAACCTGAATATTCACAAATAACCATCAACTAACCTGTATGGGATCGGATTTTCAAGATATTTAATGTCAGATTTGATACTAAATTATACCGCATCAAACATTAAGAAATAATAAAATACTCTCGCTAAGAGACAAAAGTTTGTACTTTTATAAAGTATAATTAAGAAAAACATAAACTAATCTCAACATTCAAGATAGGTTGAGTTTATCTATAGCTTCCATCAAAAACCAACAATACACTTGAGCAACAAGTAAATTGTCAATCAAGTAGTCAGAAAATTCTCAAATTCCCAGTTGTAGAGGCAAAAAAAGACGTGGGTCAGTATCAACCTGCTCAACTAAAGCAGTATAATCCAGAAGCGATCGCTCGTTACTATCGTTACCGTCCCTGGTTAGCTTGGGGCAGACTACTGAGAATCATCTTCTCCTTTGCAGGCTTTCTACTCAGCCTCAAATGGGATGAATGGCAAAACCAAGTTGAGCAGAATAAGGGTAAACGAGCTACCCAGTTGCGACAACTGCTCACAAACCTCGGTCCGACATTTATTAAAGTGGGTCAAGCCCTTTCGACTCGGCCAGACTTGATCCGTAAAGACTTTTTAGAGGAACTGGTAAAACTACAAGACCAGTTACCACCCTTTGACCATGACCTAGCGCAACACATTATTGAAACTGAACTCAACCGTTCCATTGACGAGATATTTAGCGAACTTTCCCCGAAACCAGTGGCTGCGGCTAGTTTAGGTCAAGTTTACCGGGGTCGTCTCATCACTGGTGAGGAAGTAGCAGTCAAGGTACAACGCCCGCACCTGCGTCCAGTAATTACAAAAGACTTATATCTAATGCGTTGGGCAGCAACTTGGCTGAGTCCTTGGTTGCCCCTCAATCTCGGCCATGACCTCACATTAATCGTCGACGAGTTTGGCACGAAGTTATTTGAAGAAATAGACTACATGAACGAAGGTCGGAACGCGGAAAAATTTGCCACCAACTTCCGTGATGACCCCCAAGTAAAAGTACCAACTATTTACTGGCGTTATAGTAGTAACCGTGTTTTAACCCTAGAATGGATTAACGGCTTTAAACTCACAGATATCCAAAGCATTCGCCAAGCAGGTTTAGATCCCGAAACCATTATCCAGATTGGTGTTACTTCTGGTTTGCAACAATTATTAGAACATGGTTTTTTCCATGCTGACCCCCATCCTGGTAATTTATTTGCTGTTCCCGATGGTCGCATGGCTTACATCGACTTTGGCATGATGGACCAGTTGGAGGAAACCACAAAGGAAACCTTAGTAGATGCCTTAGTACATCTTGTCAACAAAGATTATACTGACTTAGCGGAAGACTTTGTAAAATTGGGCTTCCTCGCTCCAAAAACAAATATTGCTCCCATTGTTCCAGCATTAGAAGCAGTTCTGGGAAATGCCATTGGTAAAAACGTCGGTGATTTTAACTTTAAAACCATTACCGATGAATTTTCGGAATTGATGTATGAATATCCTTTCCGAGTTCCCGCTAAGTTTGCTTTAATTATTCGTTCTTTGGTGACACAGGAAGGTATTGCTTTAACCCTCAACCCCAATTTTAAAATTGTGGAAGTAGGTTATCCCTACATAGCACGACGGTTATTAACTGGTGAATCTCCCGCATTAAGACGACGGTTATTGAACGTGCTATTTAAAGATGGTAAATTCCAATGGCAGCGTTTAGAGAATTTGATTTCCATTGCGCGGACTGATCAGCAATTTGATGTTGTTCCAACAGCCAGAATGGGTTTACAGTATTTACTATCGGAAGAAGGTAAATTTTTACGTCGTCAGTTAGTTTTAGCATTAACTGAAGATGATCGTTTACACACTGATGAAGTACAAAGATTGTGGGATTTAGTCAAAGATGACTTACCGCCAAATCGGTTATTAAATGTAGCTGTAGGCATTTTAACCGAGTTATCGAGAGAAAGTGTAGCAGCTATTTTGCCAAAAGCAACATCTCTAATTTCGTTTACTGAAAAACAGTAACAACGTTTAAATTATTTGCATAAAAATCAGGAGTCTTCATGTATTATTATCCTCTGCAACCTCCTTATATCTTGCTTTTGGTTGGTTTCCTCATGGCTTTAACTTCTGGTTTTGCTTTGTCAGGAACATTAAAAGTAATTGTCCAAAAATGGCCAAATAACAATCAAGAACCTATTAAATCTAGTGCTTCTTTAAAGCAATTGTTAGTACCATTTATTGGTATTACGGGAGGCGTTTGTTTATTTATGTCTTCTGGTTTAGAAATATTTGGTTTTCCCTCTCCCCTAGCTTTGGGTATTGGTTTACCTTTGAGTTTGGGAACTTGTGTGTTTGTTTGGTTTCAGTTAGGTAGTTTGCTGGAATTTGTCAGCAGTCGAGGAATGCAATCTTTAGATTTGGATTCTTGGTCTTAATAACAATAATTCAGGAGTCAGGAGTTATTTATTTTGGATTTTGGATTTTGGATTTTGGATTGTTTTGTAAAATCTAATCTAAAATCTAAAATTTTCTTCCCCATCTCCCTATTTCCTTTACTAACGAAAAACTTTTTGCTGCCACCTTTATCAAGTCTAATTACTTGTGCATTTGCCTGAACTTGAAAATCTGCTTTTTCACGAACTTTAACACGAATTTTAATTAATTAGGTTTTTAATCTGTTCATATTCTCTTGTCTCATTAGCAATTGACTGGACTAACCTGATTCAATTCAAAACTTCTAAATAGGCTATAGTTATGAATGATCAATATCAAGCATCCATGTGTGTGGGAGGTAAAGAAAGCAATGCAGGTAATCCGACTATCAGCACTTTCTGACAACTATATATTTATGCTGTACGATTTACAGCATAATATTGCTGCTGTTGTTGATCCAGCGGAGTCTAAACCAGTTTTACAGCAACTTGCACAACTAAAATGCAATTTAGTAGCAATTTTTAACACACACCATCATCATGATCATGTGGGTGCTAATCTGGAGTTAATCGAAAAATTCCCCCAATTGACAGTATATGCTGGAATTGAGGATCGGGGAAGGATTCCTGGACAACAGGTATTTTTACAAGAAGGCGATCGCGTACAATTTGCCGATCGCACAGCAGAAGTATTTTTTGTACCCGGCCATACCCGCGCTCATATAGCTTACTACTTTCCTCCTGTAACACCTAGTGAGACAGGAGGATTATTCTGCGGTGATACTTTATTTGCTGGTGGTTGTGGTCGTTTGTTTGAAGGTACACCAGCGCAAATGGTAGACTCTTTAAGCAAACTGCGGGCTTTACCTGATAATACCCTTGTTTGGTGCGCCCATGAATACACTTTAAGTAATCTGCGCTTTGCATTAACAGTTGATAGTGAAAACACGGATTTACAAAAGCGATTTGCAGAAGTAACAGATATGCGTCAGCGTCAGGAAGCTACTGTTCCTTCTCTGCTTGGTATTGAAAAGAATACAAATCCGTTTTTACGCTGGGATCATCCTTCGTTACAATTAGCTGTAAATAGTAAAGATCCTGTACAAACTTTTGCTAAAATTCGCGGAATGAAAGATAAATTTTAAGTAAGTATTCAGCAGTCAGCTATCAGCTTTAAAGACTGAAATACAAAACAAGAGAAAAATCAGAAGTGTATAAATTTTATGCAATTAAGAATTATAAATCTTTCCTCTTGCTGTTATTAGCTGATTACTGATTACTGATTACTTACACTTTATTCACAGGTTTACTCAATGTTTAAAAAGCATCACTAAACCTTCTCAAATACTCCTTTCTCCATAGAGAATCCCTTTTTCTGTTTGTCCTAATTTCCAAAACCCGTATTCCCTGACTTGGTAACAGTTTTAATCTTTCTTCTAACTGCTTCCAAGAATTTATTAACTCATATTCTACACCATAAGTAGCACATAACTGGGCAAAATTAATATCCTGGGGAGTGGCAAAAAATTCTTCAAAAGGTGGATCAAAATTAGCAATAGGTAACATTTCAAAAATTCCCCCACCATTGTTATTAATTAATACAATTGTCAAATGTCCAACTAACTTATTTCTCATTAAAAAACCATTAGTATCATGTAATAGGGCTAAATCTCCCGTTAACATCACACTACTTTGTTGATGATGTGCTATTCCTAAAGCAGTGGAAAGAGTACCATCAATCCCATTTGCACCCCTATTAAAATATGATTTTATTCCTGAATTATTTGGTTTCCAGAAAAATTCCACATCTCGCACTGGCATACTATTAGCAATAAAAAATGTTGTTTTTGGGGGTAGAATTTGCGAAATTAACCAAGCAGCTTTACTTTCAATTAAGTCTTCTATAGTTTCAAAAGTCTCATCAATATTTTTTCTAATTTGCGCTTCAATTTCACACCATTTTTGTAAATAAAACCCCCATTCCCCATTTCCCATTTCCCATTTCCCATTCCCTAATTTTTCTACAGATATCCTTAAATGTGTTGTTTTTCCATGTAAAGGATCTAAATTTTCAGCACTACTATCAATTAACCAGCGTTGAGGATTAACATTAATTAACCAATTACGTAATTCTTTACTAGTCGGCATTTCCCCAATTTGAATTACCATTTCTGGTGTTAATTCTTGGGACAAGTTTTGATTACGTAAAATTATGTCGTAGGTAGAAATTAGATAGGGGTTTAAATCTGCGTAATTTCTAACAGGAGAAAGTCCCTCAGCTAAAACAGGCCATTGCAAAGTTTGAGAAAGTCGAGCGATCGCTATACAATATTCTTCAGGTTCTTTGGGTTGTGCAACTCCAGCAATAATAATACCCCGTTGACATTTTTGCCATTCTTTAGGTAATTGATAATTGGTAATTGGTAATGGTGTTGCAATTATCCCAGAAAAGAACTCTTCACAATCTAATATAAAATCAGTACCATCAGAAATTGGTGCTAGAGGATCACGAAAAGGTATATTTAAATGTACAATTCCCCCGGTAGGAAATTGGCAACGTTCCCAAGCATGAATTACCGTTTGTCGCAAATAACTTAACATTCTTTTATTAGCGACAGGTGTAGCTAACTCGGTTTGCCAGTTAGGATAATTACTGTATAATTTTACCTGATCTATAGTTTGTCCAGAATGGCAATCTCGCAATTCAGCAGGTCTATCTGTAGTTAATATTAATAAAGGTACACGACTTTCTTTAGCTTCGATTACCGCAGAGTAAAAATTAGCTCCTGCTGTCCCTGAAGTACAAACCAAAACCACAGGTTTTCCTGTTGCTTTTGCTCTTCCCAAAGCAAAAAAAGCCGCAGAACGTTCATCTAAAATGGGAATAGCTTCAATATCTGGTGCTTGTTTGCTAAAAGCCACCGTTAAGGGAGTAGAACGAGAACCAGGACATAAAATAGCACAACTTAAACCCAAGCGTTTGAGGGTTTCTGTTAAAACATAAGACCAAAGTTGATTAAGATTATTAAAATTAAGCTGCATTAAATCAATATGGGAGATAAGACAATTTTTAATTTTAATTTGTTTATCGGGCTTTTTAATTTAAAATTTAAAATGTCTAAAATGTAAAACTTCTACTCTAATTTTTATGGACTGTATTCATTTAACAGGAATTAGCTGCTATGGCTATATTGGGTATTTACCAGAGGAAAAGGTTTTAGGACAATGGTTTGAGGTAGATTTGAAGTTATGGTTGGATCTTTCCCAAGCTACTGAGAATGACACTATTGAAGATACTGTAGATTATCGCACTGTTATTAATTTAGTGCAGAATTTAGTTAAAACATCTAAATTTGATTTGTTGGAGAGGTTAGCAGGTGCGATCGCAAATGCTATTCTTCAGCAGAATGATATGGTTTCTCAAATACAAGTTATTGTTATCAAACCTGCTGCACCCATACCTGACTTTAACGGCAAAATTAGCATTGAAATTACCAGAACTAGGTAAAAAGATAAATAGGGGTTGCTGAGAAAGTCTTTCCGTGAGGGCATAGGAGTCAGGAGTCAGGAGTCAGGAGTCAGGAGGAGATTTGAAAATTTCTTTGCCATCTCTTGAAATCCCAAAAAATGCACACTTTTTCCGGTATACCCTTCAAAACCCTTGCACTAATTTCTGTGTTTATCAGCCTCTAACCTTTGATATATCAAGGTTTTAGGTTTATTCAGCAAACCCTAAATAGATAAATAAAAACTGGAGTTTAAAAAACCCAGATAAAACAAAAACCCCCTCTAAATAAATAGAGGAGGCTTTTGTTTTTGAATATTAAACCTGGCATCGAGCTATTGTGACAGAGGGCAACCCCTCAACTATCGTCGCCGCAGCAGCGTTTCACCTCTGAGTTCGGGAAGGGATCAGTGTGGTTCCACCGCGCCATAGACACCAGGA
>NZ_JACJPU010000059.1:0-26601 GCF_014696235.1 Sphaerospermopsis sp. FACHB-1194
ATGAAAGAATTACAAGTTGGGAAAATCCTATAGACAAGGCGGTATGGCAGTTAAAACAGGTATGTCAAGAATTACCATCAAGACCAATCACACTATGGGACATTGAATACGGATGTGCGCCATTCGTAATCAAAACGGCTGAGATTAATGCAGATAAACTGATGCGCTTGCGTTCCAACCTGTGTTTATGGGGAGAACCACCACAATATTCAGGTCGGGGAAAACCAAGAATACATGGTGATAAATTTAAACTCAATGATGAAAGTACCTGGTCTGACCCAGAACAAACTATTGAACTTGAAGATAACAAACTGGGTAGGGTGAGGATTCGTCTGTGGACAAAAAAGCATTTTCGTCTTTCTCCACACCATCCGATGTCAATTATACTGGTGGAAAGACTTCAAATTGATGGTTCACCACGAGTTCTTAAACCAATGTGGTTGGCTTTTGTCGGTGAAGAAATGCCACCTCTAAATGAAGTTTGGAAACTGTACTTGCGACGCTTTGCTGTTGACCATTGGTATCGGTTTATTAAACAACGCTTGCATTGGACGCTACCAAAATTATCAACTCCCCAACAATGTGACCGATGGAGTGACTTAATGCCGCTCATCACTTGGGAGTTATAGCTGGCTCGTGATATCGTCAATGATCATCCTCTCCCGTGGCAGAAACAAATCACTAAACTTACCCCTGGAAGGGTTGCACAAGCGATGCCTGGGATTTTAGTCAGGGTTTCCACTCCTGCCCAACCGCCAAAACCACGGGGTAAATCTCCCGGCTGGAAGACCGGACAGAACAGACAACGTAGAATTCACTATCCTATCGTTAAAAAGCGTACTTTACCTTCACGTAAAGCCCAGCCAAAAACTGCTTGATTTCTCATTTTTTGAATTTTTTACTTTGCTTTTTTTCAACTCAGCTTCCCTGAGTCATTTTGTGTTTTTAGTCTAAAGTTCAGTTTTAAGACAACCTCTAGGAGAGCCATTATTTTTCCCTATTCCCAGCATTTATTTGCATAATAGCGATTGACAAGTAGAATAAAAGACACTAACTAACAAATTTGCGGCTTGTGGAAAAAATTCATGTAGCTAAAAAGACGTTAGGCTAGATGCGATGGGTGAAATATTTATACCTATTGCCTGGAAATAACAACCCATGCTAACAAAAACACCAAACACCAGCGGCGAATTGGCCACCAACTTATTAGTCCATTATAGTTTTGACCTCAATGGGTATAGTGCCAGTGAGTTAATTAACCATTGGCGAAAAGACTACCCGCTTGATTGGCTACATTTAGCAGTTATTGAAGCTCTGTATCAAGGACGCTATAAAGCGATATCAGTACAACAAATATTAACCTTTTGGCAAAGGCGTGGGCAGGTGTCTCATCATTTCAACATGGAATTTGAACGGATGATTTGTAGCAAATTTCCAGAAAGTCTAACCAAAACATCTGCACCCGTTTTACCAGCCATACCACAAGCAACGCCAATGCACCCAGCCAAGACGACCCAAAAATTACCTGCTTCATCTAGTAATTATTACATCGAGAGTCACACTGCATCAGGATATCAAGGAGATCAAGAACAACAAGTTCGAGCATTAACAACCCCCTCGTTTAAAGTTGCTGCGGATACCAGTAAGAGACAGTTAGCCGCATCTGTGAGTCAAAAGCTCATGACTCAGGGAACTTTATCTACACCTAAGGAACTACCCCAATTAATGCCAGCAAATGCCAATAATCCCCCAATTGGACAATTTACTCCCCAAAGGAGCGATCGCTCTGATTCCTTTACATCTAAACTCAAAGCCATGACTAGCGAACAGCCAGAATTTACTATTTAGGGGACTGGTGATTGGTGATTGGTGATTGGTGACTGGGGAAGATTAATAACCCAATGCCCAATGCCCAATGCCCAATTAATTAGGGTTTGCTGATAGCGTAGCGTGGCGTTAGCCATATAAATCCGAAAACTTTACAGGTAAAGGGTTTTAGCTATTTTGACTTGTACTGAGCGACTTGTACTGAGCCTGTCCTGAGCCTGTCCTGGGCGGTGTCGAAGGGCGGTGTCGAAGGGCGGTGTCGAAGTAAGCCGAAGTGCTTTCAAAAAGTGCCAGCTTTTATGAGGTGGCAACTGAAAAACCTTGCACTTAATTCCTACTTAGGGTTTGCTGAATAAACCTAAAACCTTGATATATCAAAGGTTAGAGGCTGATAAACAGAAAAAAAGTGCAAGGGTTTTGAAGGGTATACCGGAAAAAGTGTGCATTTTTGGGGATTTCAAGAGATGGCAAAGAAATTTTCAAATCTTCTCCTGACTCCTGACTCCTGACTCCTGACTCCTATGCCCTCACGGAAAGACTTTCTCAGCAACCCCTACTTAAAGAAAAAATCGTTCCTATCCAACTCTTGAAACTGTCACCGTGGCGTAGCACCTGTCACATAGCCTTCACAGATAACTTTTTCAGCAAACCCTAATTAAGAGGCTGAATAATGCCTCTCAAACCCATGCTACTCAAGGTTTGAACCATTTGATTAGCACTATCTTGACTGCTAAAAACGCCCACTTGCATGACTCTGCGACCTTGTAAGACTCTGGAAAAAGCATCAGGAACTATTGAACGCACTAATTCCTGTTGTGAGTCACTGATAACCGGCACTACAACCCGATAACGTACACCCGGACGAGTATTTGTATAGCTTCTGGGTGCTGTGGCTATTCTAGAATTACTAATAGTTTTTGGGTTATCGGGTTGTTGATTTCTCATAAGTTGAGGTGCAACAAACTCAATAACCCCTGGTTCAACCTGCACATAATTTAATTCCGATGTGTTTTGGGAATTATTTCTGGGCAAAGAACCCTGTCCGTTAACATTGGTAGTTGGTAGCTGTGGTAATTGACTATTTGGGCGTGTATTTCCGCTACTCGATAGAATCACGCCAGATGGGTTAAATTTTTGGGGAATGTTGGCAGCAGCAAAAACTATTTCTGGTTCTGTAGCTATTTCCTCTACAGGTACAGAAGTAGGTGGAGAATTTCTGACTATTGGTGCTGTTGTGCCGCTAGTATCTACATTGCCGCTAATGCGATTTTTGTTGAGGTTATTGCCAGCAGCATAAACTACTTGTTTAGCAGCTTTGGCGTTAATATCATAACGACGATTATTTCTAAATTCATTACCACCCGGTTCTCTGCTATTACCTAAATCTGGTGTAGCTTGGGCAATGACTACTAAACCATCTTCTTGACTGCCTTGAATGAGATTATTCCGCAAAACTGGGCTAGTATTGGCTTGAACTACAATCCCTGATCTATTGTCTAAAATCTGATTACCAACCACTACAGGAGCCGCATTTTGGGCAATGTTAATCCCAAAACCGGTACTTTGAAAGAGATTTTCCCTAATTTCAGGACGGGCATCACCAGAAATTGTAATTCCATTAGCACCATTACCCTGAAAATAATTTTTGCGAATGCTGGGAGTCGCATTACCAGTGATGGAAATTCCATCTTGGGTATTGCTGGTAAAGGTGTTTTCCTCAACTACCGTATTAACAGATTCAATCCATAAACCATAACCACGGCTGTTAGAGTTGGTGACAGTAACACCGCTTAAACTGGATTGATTTGCACCTACAATGGCTACGTTTTGACGGCCAAAGCTGCGACTGAGATAGTCACCACCACCAACAATATTTACTTCTTTGCCTTTTTTACCAATATTTCCTTGAATAGCTACACCTGGTTTGATGATTAAGGGAAATACTTCTCCTGTGTTGGCGCTGTATGTACCAGTAGCCAGCATAATCACAGTATTTGATTGTGCTAGTTGCAAAGCTTGAGTAATTGTCCCAAAAGGAGCGTTTCGACTACCATTCCCATTTTGGTCATTGCCGATACTGGGGTTGACAAACAGCAGGTTAACTTGAGAAATTGTACTCTCATCGTTAAATTTCTGTTCTGATCTGATGGTAATCTGAGCAATGGCGCTGCTAAAATTTGTGTCTAAAAGTGCTATACTTCCTATTCCTAAAGCAACGCTCACACTTAATATTGAGGTGGGCAGAACTGAAGGTTTAAGTAGGTAGGAGCAAGTCCGCTTTTGTAAAGGGATATTTAGTAGACGCTTATGAAACTGTTGAAAGGGAGGCATAAACTTTATATAACTCCTGAAAAACACACAAATGATTTTTATCCGCTCAACCAGTCTTGTCCATAATATTCTCATATTTTCACCCAGTGCCTGTTTTTGATCCGGGTAAATTTAGTCAATTTTTCACAAAAAACCGCAAAGATGCAGATATTATTTAAGAGGCTGGATGTTTCTGTGAGACTACAAGCAGGGTTATTTTAATGGTCGAAGCCCACAGCCAAACACAACAAATACAACAAGTGGTTTATCGCATTTTAGACGCAAATTTGGATCGCGCCCGCGAAGGGTTGCGAATTATTGAGGAATGGTGTCGTTTTGGTTTAAATGATGCCCAGTTAGCTGAAGACTGTAAGCACCTCCGTCAAGAGGTCTCTAAGTGGCATACTGCACAAATCAGGGCAGCACGAGATACGCCAGGTGATATTGGTACTGATTTAACCCATCCCCAAGAAGAACAACGAAGTTCAATTACATCTTTGTTACAGGCTAATTTTTGCCGTATCCAAGAAGCTTTGCGGGTTTTGGAAGAATATGGCAAGCTTCATGATGCCGAAATGGGGAAAACTTTTAAGCAAATGCGCTATCAGGTTTACACCCTGGAAAGCACTTTGATGGGTTATCAACGTCATCAGTTACTTTGGCGATCGCGTCTGTATCTGGTAACATCCCCGGTAGATAATTTGTTGGAAATTGTGGAAGCTTGTCTCAAAGGCGGGTTAACTTTGCTACAGTATCGAGAAAAATCTGCTGATGATATGATTCGTTTAGATAGAGCTAGAAAACTACGGCAGCTATGTCACGATTATGGCGCTTTGTTTATCATTAATGACCGTATAGATTTGGCTTTGGCTGTAGATGCAGATGGGGTACATTTGGGACAACAAGATATACCTATTGCTGTAGCCCGTCAGTTGTTGGGTCCCCAGCGGTTGATCGGTCGCTCTACCACAAATCAAAAAGAAATGCAAGGGGCAATTGCTGAAGGTGCGGATTATATTGGTGTGGGTCCTGTATATGAAACACCGACTAAAGCAGGTAAAGCCGCAGCAGGTTTAGATTATGTGAGGTATGCGGCTAAAAATTGTCAAATTCCTTGGTTTGCTATTGGGGGCATAGATGCCAGTAATATTAATGATGTCATGGATGCGGGAGCGCAACGGGTAGCTGTGGTGCGATCGCTCATGCAAGCTGACCAACCTACTTTAGTCACACAATATTTTATTTCTCAGCTTTATAGGAAGTAGGGGACTGGTGACTGGTGACTGGTGACTGGGGACTGGGAAGATAAATAACGTAATTACCAATTACGAATTATGTCTAATCAAATTAGTTTACAAGTGAACGGGGAAACACGCAGTTGTTTATCCCCAACGCTTTTACCAGAATTACTTCAGCAGTTGGGTTTTAATCCCCGCTTGGTAGCGGTGGAATATAATGGTGAAATTTTACACCGTCAGTTTTGGACAGAAACTCAAATTAAAGATGGCGATCGCCTAGAAGTTGTTACCATCGTCGGTGGAGGATAGAAGAGTTTACAGGTGACAGGTGACAGTTGATAGTTGATAGTTGATAGTTGATAGTTGATAGTTGATAGTTGATAGTTGATAGTTGATTGGTGATTGGGAAACATCAAATTGATTACCCAGTCCCCAGTCCCCAGTCCCCAGTCCCCAGTCCCCAGTCCCCAGTCCCCAGTCCCCAGTCCCCAGTCATCTAATTCAATAGACAAGAATAACGAGATTCAGGATTATATAACCAGCGGTGATAGGTTTTGCGTTTGGCTAATTCTTGTCCTTGACGACCGAGTTTTTCCCGCAGTTGTTGGTCTTGACATAATCTTTTGAAAGCTTGTAAAACTTCATAACCAGAATTGGGATCTACCAACAGGCCATTTTCTTCATGGTGGACTGCATCCAAAATACTCCCTAAGCGAGAGGCGATTACAGGTTTACCAAAGTATCCTGCTTCTAAATGGACTATTTCAAAATTATCAAAATTATCAAAATTATCAAAATTATCAAAATTATCAAAATTATCAAAATTATCAAAATTATCTATGTTTCTGGCTTTGTCTTCCTGTAAATTTAGCATGGCGAAAATGTCACAGGCTGCATAATAATTGGCTAATTCCCGTTCTGGTACATTCCCAGCAAAATGCACTCTTTTATCCACCCGCAAACGCTGACATTGGGATTTTAGTTGTTGTTCACAAAGTCCTATTCCGCAAATTATGTAATGAACATCTATGCCAATAGTTAATAGTAAAGGAATGTTATCTATTACTTTGTCAAAGTTTTTATTTTTAATTAATTTACCGACAGAAAGAATGACAATTGCTGTTTCAGAAATGTTGTAAGTTTGACGTAAGCGGATACGTAAATCATCCAGATGACTGAGATTGCTAGGAGTACCAAACTTTTCTAGTCTTACTATTGGGTTAATGACATGAGTAGGAGTATCTAAGCGAAAAATATTTCTTAAAGTTTCTCTAATATAAGAATTGTTACAAACAATTCCTTCGGCTCTTTCGAGGGTAATTTTCAATAAAAATCGCCATAAAGGATGACGGGCAATATCAACCAAATCATTACCGTGGAGGTAGATAAAAAAGCGAATCGGTAAGATATAACTGAGTAATAACAAAGCTGGAAAATCGTAGCCGTGACACCATTCGATGTAACGGTAATGATAGCGAAAATATAATCTTATGGCTAGTAATAATGAGCAAACAAAGTTAAAAAAATTGAATAATGGCTTAATTATAATGCTCAAAAAATTACCACCAAATAAACTCAGCCAAAGACTCAAGTTAGTCCAACGATAAACAGGAAACTGTTGTGATTTATCAAATATTTTATCTCCACAGCAACCAGCAGCCAGTACAATTACTCTGTCTGGATCTTGTAAACAACGATTATAAATATATTCTCCAATGACAGCTTCTTGGGGATGAAAGATGCGGGAGATAACTAAAATATCTGGACAAGCAGTTTTCTCCCTAATTTGTGTTCCTAGTTGTGAAATATGTTCCATAATTCAGGTTGATAAATAAGCTGCAAATTTTTAAACTACAGTAGGGAACTTTTAACAGGGAACAAGGTTAAAAGCATCTAATTAAATAATGTATTTAAACTTTAATATGAAAATAGCCTTATCAATCTGTCTTCCTGTAAAGTAAACTTGATCGTGTTTAGAGATTGATTGGGAGCATCCCAAATGTGTAAATTTATTTTTATCTAGGGAAATAAAATGCTCCAAGACTTGATATGATTGAACCGCAAAGGACGCAAAGGACACAAAGATAAGAGATTATGAGAGATTTTTTAGTGTTGCTGCGTTCATTTGGTCAAAATTGGGATGCTCCTGATTGATTTTGCAAATTGTAGCTACAAAACTTGGTTCAATATATTCATGCCAGAATTTTTAATCAATATTGATTATCCCCATTTGCTCAAAAAATTGGTATCAAATTGGTATCAAACATTTGTTTCTTGTCTGCCAATTTCTTGCCAAAGGAGGATTTTTAACATGATTATTTTGACACGATGAAATAAAGCTAGAGTTGCTCGTTGATATGCTCCAGTAATTGTATAGCGACTGCTGGAAAAATTAAATCTAGCTGATACTTAGTAGATTAGCTTGAATTTTGCCAAAATTCATGCCAAAATGCCAAAAAGTCATGAATAAATGATACTTTGAATTATGCTTCTTCTATCAAAATGATGATTTAAATCACATAATATTTTGTAATTCCTCATAGTTAATATTATTATTTATTGTGTTGGATAGATTATAAGTATGAAAACGAAAACTATCAATAAATAGGTTGTCATTTGCTTTGATTAATACTGGTGTAATTTTACCAAGCTTTCTCAAGGTAATAGCTGATTACTGATAGCTAATTACTGATAACTGATTACTTAAACCTCCTTACCAATATGTGCTGAAAATAGGTTCTTGATCCGGAAAAAATTTATTCACTATCAAAAATAATTTAACCGAGAGGTTGTTATACCTAAGTTAAAATTATTGCTGTTAAGTATGTCATGCTCCAGAGAAGGTAATAATTAATTGATTCCAAAGTTTTACACTGGTACAGATATTTTGCGGTACGGTTATCAACCAAGGAATCTTCGCTGTCTTCCCTGCCAAGTAGTGTGCATTCACGGTAGATTAAAGATATGGCTGACAATCCCTGCGGCAGATTGTGGTGATTATGTTCTACCTTGTCTGAATCCTAGCAATAGGAGAAAAATCTTAAAAATATTGTTTTTTGGTAGCTTGTTTATGCAAAAAAAATTACAACGAATCCTCAAACCCCTGTTAAAAATTTCTTTTGTCCTGGGTCTGGTTTTGGCTTTAGCATTGGGTAATGCTGATGGTGCTTTAGCTGCACGCAGTGGTGGACGTATTGGCGGCGGTTCGTTTAGAATGCCATCAAGCAGGACTTACACACCTCGTACATACTCACCTCCTGGTGGTGGGGGATATTATCCTGGTGGTGGTTTTGGTTTTCCTTTCCTGATACCTTTTTGGGGTATTGGTGGTGGTTTTGGTGGACTGTTCACAATTTTGATTTTCTTTGCGATCGCTAACTTTTTAGTCCAAACTTTCCGTCGTGTCACCAGTGGAGATACTGAAGAAGTAACTTATAGCAGTAACCCCAATGTTTCTATCACTCGGTTACAAGTTGGTTTATTAGCACAAGCTAGAGGTTTACAAAGCGAACTTAACCAAATAGCTGAAAAAGCTGATACCAACACTCCAGAAGGAAGAGCAGAAATTTTACAAGAAGCAAGTTTAGCTTTGCTGCGTCATCCTGAATATTGGGTTTATGCTGGTGGTGGTACACAACAAGCTAAGTTAAACGCGGCTGAATCTCAATTTAACCGTTTATCCTTGGCTGAACGTAGCAAATTTAGCGAAGAAACTCTTTCTAATGTCAACAATCAGTTAAAATCTGTTTTGGCTAAAGAATTACCCGGTGATGTGGATAACCCTACCCGTTTAATTAGTGAAGGTCCAGGAGAGTATATTATTGTCACCTTATTAGCTGCAACCTTGGGTAAATGGGACATTCCCCAAATTAATAGCGCCGACGACTTACGTCAAGCTTTACGACAAGTTGGTAGTCTTCCCGGTGAGCAAGTTTTAGCTATTGAAGTGTTGTGGACTCCCCAAGCAGAAGGTGATACTTTGACTTCTGATGATTTGTTTGCTGAATATCCTGATTTAAAGCTGGTTTAGTCAACCTATACTCACAAAGTAAAATGTAGGGGTTTAGCAATGCTAAACCCCTATCTCATTATTGTTGACATTTAAACTTCAGCGGAAAACACCACCCGAAAACCCGACATTCTTAAACCACTTTCCGCTTCATTCCAACTGCGACTAGCACTGCGACATAGTTCCGCGCTGAAATTCCAAGCACCACCACGCAAAACCCGACGATGGATATCACCACCAACATCCCACACACTACCATTAACAGGTGCGCCATGATAATTATTATGCCAAGGATCTGCACACCATTCCCAAACTAACCCGTGCATATCATACAACCCAAAGGCATTTGCTATATCCAAACTGCCTACATCTGTTATTTTGTTGTAGAAATTACTTTTGGGTTCAATTGCATAAATTTCACTACCGTTACAATTAATTAAATCAGAAGTTACTGTTTCCCCAAAATGAAAAGATGTGGTAGTTCCTGCACGACAAGCGTACTCCCATTCTGCTTCACTCGGTAAACGATAATTTCTTCCTGTTTTCAGCGACAACCGCAAACAAAATTCTATTGCTTCATACCAAGAAACGTTTTCTATCGGTAAATTTGCACCTTTAAATTTTGCTGGGTTGGGATTTAAATCTTGAGTAACTTTGGGTAATGCTGCTACCGCTTTCCATTGTGCTTGAGTAATGGGATATTTCCCTATATAAAAAGGTTCTATTTTCACTGGATGTTGGGGATGTTCATCCGCATTACCTTCAAATTCTGGTGAACCCATTAAAAAACTACCACCAGGAATTGATACCATTTCTAAAGTGACGTTTCTATTCAATTCTTCTGCGAAAAATTGGGACTTTCCTCTGTCTCGGTAAAGTTCTCTCCCTCCTGTATCTACAGTAATAATCTCAAAATCAAATGTTTCTAAATCTGGAACAGGAACAATAATTTTTTGTTGTTTTGTAGGTGTTTCGATAATAGGGGCAAATTTTAACTCTATCGGTGTTGATGATTCGATGTTTAAATAATTGGGGAAATAATTTGGGAAATCATGTTTTAAATCATGTAACACTTCTATTGCTGACTGATATCTATCACTAGGAAAATGTTGTAGCAAATGATCTAAAATGTATGTTAATTCTTCACTAATAGTAATCCCTTTTTCTTGTAAACGTTGTTTCCATAACCATTTTGCATTCATCGGATCATACAGAGGATCTTTCAATCCATAGGTATGTTGCATGGGTAAATCTTGAGTTAATAACCTCACACAAGTTACACCCAAAGCATATAAGTCACTTCCATGACAAGCAAAACCTGCCATTTGTTCTGTGGGTGCATATCCTAATGTATAAATAGCTGTTGCTTGTCTAGCTATACTTGTTTGGGTGACTTGTTTTGCACCACCAAAGTCAATTAATACAGGTTTTTGGTCTGCATTTCTTCTAATAATATTCTCTGGTTTAATATCCCGATGGATAACGTTTTTTTTGTGAATAAAATCAATAACTGGTAATAAGTCTATTAGCAGTTGACGCACTTCTTTCTCAGTATACGTCTTTTCTTTGACTTCTTCTAGGAGTGTTTTCCCAATAATAAATTCCTGCACTAAATACAAACTTGAACCTTGTTCAAAGTAAGCTAATAAACGGGGAATTTGCGGATGGTTTTCTCCTAGTTCATACAACCGAAAAGCCTCTTCTTTGAAAAATTCTGCGGCTTTTGCTCGTTGTCCTGTTCCCTGCACTTGGGGGAAAAATTGCTTAATAACGCAAGGTGCGTCTAGTCTGTCTACATCTTCTGCTGCGTAAGTTTTGCTAAACCCACCTTCACCTAATAACCGCAAAACACGGTAACGGTTTCTGAGGATTTCACCAAATTTATCATGTCCACAAACGATGCAAAACTTACTGTAGTTGGGGTTGAAGGGGTTGGAACAATTGGGATTTTGGCAAATTTGCATGGCTGAGGGGAAGATAGCATTTTTTCCAAATTCAGCCCCAATATTTAATTAGTTATTAGTTATCACTTATTTATTTATCAGCAGTAATCAAAAAGGGTTATATATGGGCGAATAGATTTCAATTATAAGATAAAGATTAGAATAATTTTGATAATTTGTCAATGGTTTTTTAATTGTTTTTTGGTAGCTTTATATCATATTTTTGCCCTGTAAATAGTTATATAATGTCCGGTTGAACACTTATCATATCTGTGGAGGCTGGTAATTGGTAATTGGTAATTGGTAATTGGCAATTGTTAATTGGTAATTGGTAATGGAACACCTACATGGTAAGTGATTGGGCAGACATAATATTATTTACTATGCTAATTTACTATGCTGATTTTATATTTATAAACCAATAACCTGTGTAGAGAGGCTGTATACAACATCTGTGAATACCACATCTCTACATTAAGTTGTAAATTGGCGGAAACCTAACTACTCAACGCCTTGATAAACCGCTGCAAACTCTTAAACACACTGGGTTTTTTCGCGGGTGTTCCGTCAGTGGTTTGTGGTTGTTCTTTCATCAGGATCATGTCTATTTCATCACCTGATGGTTTTTTAGGTAATTCAGCTATTTTTTGATATTCGCCTGCGGTTTCTAACCACACTTCCCAATCTCCAGGATAGCAGCGCATAAGGGCGCTTTCATCATCGACAGGACGCAGATAATAGCAAGATTCAATGGTACTAATGAAACGTTTGCGGGTTTCTCGCGCTGCATAACCTATACCCACTGTACCGGAGTCTTCCAGACGGGGGTTTAACATGACAAAGGGGCGTTCACCAATTAATTCACAAAGTTTTTCTAGTTGGGGTACTTCTACGGAAGTAGGGGCGATAAACAGGAAAATTTCATCCTCTGGCTGAATTTTTGCTTCTAGGGAAGCAGTTCTTCCTGTACCGATATCTAAAATTTTAAATGGTACATCTGCCCAGTCTCGACAGGCTAAAGCGGCTGCACCAGCATCTGCAAAGAAGACTTTAAGACCAGATTCATATTCAGCGAATACAGGGAGAAATTGTTCTGCAACTGGCATAAATTTGAGTTCTGGGAACAGTAACTCAACTTGAATGCGAGTGATACCATCAGCTAAAGCCGATTTTACCGCTTCACGAGATTGAGCGATCGCATCTTCTAGGGTTTTGGGTAGTTCAGCCATAATTTACAGAAGTACGTTTTTTCATCAATTATTAAGAATAACTCGAAAACTCTAATTCATTCTGTAGGCGTAAGTAAAAGACAGAAGTAAAAGGTAATAATTTGAAATTGTGGTTAGGTGATGCAGAATTAGCCTTTCAATCACGTTAATAAAGTTCAATTTTGTGAAGAATTCGGGGATATTTTTCAGGAGTATCCCAAATATATAAGTTTATTTTTTGCTTGATTTAAAGACGTGAAATGAACAAACCACCTTAACTGAAGTGTTCCCGCAAGGTAGGACAAAAAGGACACGAAGGGAAGAGAGAAAAATAGAGTTTTTGGTGTTGCTGGGGTTATTTTCTAAAAATTGGGATGTTCCCTATTTTTCACTATAAACCAGATCGCCTTCCTGAAAAAGGATCTAATAATATACCAGGCTTTGGCTGTAAATTTTCCAAAAGAAATCGGCTATTTTTCTGTTTAAACTTTTATTCAAATTTACAAACACCTAATACCGCTTTCCAAACCTTCACAAACACCAACAAGAAAATCTAAATCCAAACTAGCAATAGTATCACTCGGTTTGTGATAATTAGGATTTCGCATAAATGCCGTATCTGTCACCATAATTGCTGGATAACCTTGATCCCAAAAAGGTGCATGATCACTTAGTCGAGTTTGGGGAACTAATAAACCCCGATTTGGTACTGGTAGTAACTGACAAGGTAAACCCGATTTACTAATAGCACTACGGATATTGACTAAATCTCCTAAAGTCCGTAAATTGCCAATTAAACCAATAAAATCTCCAGTATTGGGGTACAATCTATCTAAAAAAGCTGGATATCTTTGCGAACCAGGTCTGCAATCCCGATATCCTAACATTTCCAAAGAAATCATTAAACGTAGACGTTGCTTTTGTTGGTGTAATAAAGCTGCATAGTCAGCACTACCTAACAAACCATATTCTTCCATATCAAAAGCAACCAAGCGCAAAGGATATCTAGCAGGTGCTTGGGTAAAAATTCTGGCAAATTCTAACAAAACTGCCACCCCAGTAGCATTATCATCAGCGGCTACAGTACCAGGTACACCATCATAATGAGCGCCCACCAAAATCGGAGGAAAATCAAGCTTTTGTCTTTTCTCTTGAGCAGGTAAATTTAAAATCAGGTTATTACAACTTTTACTCCCCACTTTAAAGGTGTGGATTTCCACACTTCCCCATTGTCCTAATTCGTTGCGGATGTATTCTTGAACAAAGAAATGTCCCGCACTGGCCATATAAGGATCGCGTTCCCGTGCAATTTCTTGGAGATGATTTTGCAATCTTTGTTTTAAAGTCAAGATGGTGATTGGTGATTGGTGACTGGTGATTGGTGATTGGGAAAGAAAATTATTAATTTTGTATGAGTGCCTTTTGCCTTTTGCCTTTTGCCTTCTGTTCCCTGTTCCCTGTTCCCTGTTCCCTGTTCCCTTTCTGCAAATGCTATCCTATGTTTAGCAAGTGACAGGTTAAGCTACAATTTCTCTAAATTATCTAAATTATTGAATTTATGGAATTAATGATGATAATTATACCATTGGGCGGTTTTTAACATCTGGTTGCAAGCGGAAAATATGCCTCCCAATCATAATATATAGATGTAGTCAAACACGCAGCAGGAGAAGAGTAACGCATGGGCAAGGTAGTCGGCATCGACTTGGGTACAACCAACTCAGTAGTCGCCGTGATGGAGGGTGGCAAGCCGGTGGTGATTGCCAATGCTGAAGGTATGCGAACCACCCCTTCTGTTGTCGGCTTCAGCAAGGAAGGCGAAAGGGTGGTAGGGCAAATGGCCAGACGGCAAACTGTGCTGAATCCCCAAAATACTTTTTTTGCAGTTAAACGCTTCCTTGGGCGCAGGTATGCTGAACTTAATCCGGATTCCAAGCGCGTACCCTACACCATTCGTAAGGATGAAATGGGCAGTATTAAAGTTGCCTGTCCGCGATTAAATAAAGAATTTGCCCCGGAAGAAATTTCAGCAATGGTGCTGAAGAAATTGGCGGCTGACGCTAGTCGTTATTTGGGTGAACCTGTTACAGGGGCTGTAATTACGGTACCTGCTTATTTTAATGATTCTCAACGTCAAGCTACCCGCGATGCTGGCAGAATCGCAGGTTTAGAAGTGCTACGTATTCTTAATGAACCTACCGCCGCTTCCCTAGCCTACGGATTAGAAAGAGGTGAAGTAGAAACCATCCTGGTTTTTGACTTGGGTGGTGGTACTTTTGATGTTTCCATTCTAGAAGTAGGTGACGGCGTTTTTGAAGTTAAAGCCACCAGTGGAGATACTCAGTTAGGTGGTAATGATTTTGACAAAAAAATAGTTGATTGGTTAGCGGAGCAGTTTTTAGAAGCAGAAGGAGTAGATTTAAGACGCGATCGCCAAGCTTTACAACGGTTAATGGAAGCCGCAGAAAAAGCCAAAATTGAACTTTCTGCCGTCAGCGTTACCGATATTAACCTACCCTTTATCACCGCTACCGAGGACGGACCCAAACATTTAGAAACTCGCCTCACCCGTTCCCAGTTTGAAGGTTTATGTGCTGACTTAATCAGTCGTATTCGTAACCCAGTCAAACGGGCGTTAAAAGATGCCGGACTATCACCTGTAGATATTGAAGAAGTTGTATTAGTAGGTGGTTCAACCAGAATGCCAATGGTGAAACAGCTAGTACAGGATTTAATTGGCATTGAAGCCAGCGAAAACGTCAACCCTGATGAAGTGGTAGCCGTAGGTGCAGCTATTCAAGCAGGTATTCTGGCAGGAGAAACAAAGGATGTCCTGTTATTAGATGTCACACCCTTATCCTTGGGTTTAGAAACCATAGGTGGTGTGATGAAAAAACTCATTCCCCGCAATACCACCATCCCCGTTAGACGATCTGATATTTTTTCTACATCGGAAAATAACCAAAACAGTGTAGAAATTCACGTAGTCCAAGGGGAAAGGGAAATGGCAGCAGATAACAAATCCTTGGGACGTTTCAAACTGTATGGTATTCCCCCAGCACCTAGAGGTATACCGCAAATTCAAGTAGCTTTTGATATAGATGCCAACGGTATTTTACAGGTAATGGCATTAGATCGGACAACTGGACGAGAACAGAGTATTACTATTCAAGGTGCTTCTACTTTGAGTGAATCAGAAATTAACAAAATGATTCAAGATGCTCAGAAATATGCTGATATTGACCGGGAACGGAAAGAAAGAGTAGAAAAACGGACTCGTTCCGAAGCTTTGATTTTACAAGCAGAAAGACAACTGCGGGAAGTAGCCTTAGAAATGGGGATGCAGTTTGCCCGCAACCGTCGTCAACGCATTGACAATATTTGCCGGGAACTGCGAGAAAGTTTAAAAGATGATGATGATCGGGGCATTGATCAGGCTTACTCAGACTTGCAAGATGCTCTCTATGAGCTAAATCGAGAAGTCCGTGAGTATTATGCTGAAGATGAAGACGAAGATTTATTTGGTGCGATTCGGGAAATCTTCACAGGTGATAAAGAACGGGAACGGGATTATTCTCCCAGAGAAACCTATCGAGAACGGGATTCTTATAACAGAGACTATGGTAGAGGCAATGGTAGAGGCAATGGCAGGGAATATGGAAGAGACTATGGTCGAGAAAATCGTTCTTCCTCTTATGATAACAGTCCTCCCCCCCGTCCCAGTCGTCCCAGCTACCAGGATAATTGGGATGATGACGATGATTGGCTGTAAATTTTAGATTCAGGAGTCAGGAGGCAGAAGGCAGAAGTCAGAAGGCAGGAGAAATGAAAATTGTAACTTTTGTCTCTTCCTATTCCCTGTTCCCTGTTCCCTATTCCCTGTTCCCTGTTCCCACTGATAACTAATAACTGATAACTGACTATGCAAAACTTGCAAAATTTCCGCGATTATTACGAGATTTTGGGAGTCACAAAAGAAGCCTCTAGCGAAGAAATTAAAAAGGTTTATCGCAGGTTAGCAAGGCAATATCACCCTGATCTTAATCCTGGTGACAAGGAAGCAGAAGAAAAATTTAAGACTATTGGTGAGGCTTATGAAATTTTGTCCGATCCGAGTAGGCGATCGCAATATGATCAATTTAGCCGCTACTGGAAACAAAAAGGCTTTGCTGGTAGCAAACAGTCACCAAAACCAAAGGGTTGGGGAGATAGTCGCACCAACACCCGTACTAGTCAAGAGGTAGATCCCAGCGAGTTTCCTGATTTTGAAAGTTTTATTAATACAGTCATAGGTGTTAGCAGTCGCAAAGATACCAGAACTAATACTGATAGTACAACTACTAGCGACCCGTTTCGCACTCCCAGAACCAAAGTTGCTTATACAGTTAACACACCACCCCGTACTACTCGCAGAGATATTGAAGCGAGGTTAACTTTACCTCTAGAAAAAGCTTATCAAGGTGGTAATGAAAGAATACGTTTAGAAGATGGGCGATCGCTCGAAGTAACTATGCCACCTGCTATGGTTACGGGTCAAACTATCCGCTTGCGAAATCAAGGGATCGGCGGCGGTGATTTATACTTAAAAATTACTGTTGAAACCCATCCATTGTTTAAACTAGAAGGTGCAAATATTTTCTGTCAAATTCCTGTAACTCCCAGTGAAGCGGTTTTAGGTGGACAGGTGGAAGCACCCACTTTAGATGGTCCTGTGAAAATGACTATTCCCCCCGCAGTCAGATCCGGTCAAAGATTTAGATTAGCTAATAAAGGTTATCCCGTAGAAGGTGGTAAACGGGGTGATCAATTAGTAGAAATTCAAATAGTCACACCGAAAAATATTACTACTGAAGAAAGGGAACTGTATGAAAAATTGCGGGAAATTGAAAGTTTTAAACCAAGGGCGGATTTGATTTAATGGTAATTTTTTCATTATTTGTATTTTCATATTTCAGGTACATAGCTGATGGCTGACGGCTGATGGCTGAATGCTTACTGAAATTAATTAGTGAGGGCATATTATGAGTGTATTTCTCAAGAATGACCCAGGATTGCTATATTAATAGCAGATTTGTGATAGTGTTTTCTCATCATCAGGAAAAAATTATCTGCGTTTATCTGCGTTTATCTGCGTTTAATGCTAAATTCCCGCACCTCACTAGGACGGGAAAAGTAGTCATAATTTAAAATATAAGAACAGATGTGATCAAAGTGAATCAAAACCGTGAGTCAAACTGGGACACAGGCACAAAGCAGTAACACTACAACATATTACACCCTCTTGGGACTGCATCCCTCAGCGTCAGTCATAGATATACGTCGCGCTTATCGGGAACTAAGTAAACAGTATCATCCAGATACAACAGAATTACCTGATCATGTTGCTACTGCCAAATTTCAGGAAATTAACGAAGCTTACGCTACTCTCAGTCATCCAGAGCGCCGTTTAAGTTATGATTTAAAGATTGGTTATTCTCGATTTGGGGTAATTCAAATACCAACAGATTTAAACCATCCAACCCATAAACCCCATGATTATTCTAAATCAATGTACTTGGATGCAAGCGATCGCCCTTTATCATCGGGTGAAATCTTTGTATTATTTGTTTTAGGATTAACCTTTGTTGGTTGTTTAGTATTGGCGATCGCCATTGCTGCTTTGCGTGGTGAACCCTTACAAACCCAACTTACCCAACCCACCCCAACCACTCAACATCTAGTTTCCATGTTCCAAAATCACAACCCTCAACCAGCCGAATTTTTTTAATTTTTAATTTTTAATTTTTAATTTTTAATTTTTTTTAATTGCTTATGCTTCCCGCCAACACACCACTGTATAACCATCCCCTCCCACAAATTGAAAAATGGCTAAAAGAGCAAGGTTGTCAACAAGATGACACCGAGTTACATTGTTGGCGCGTGCAAAAACCAACTTGGCAAGCGGATCTATGGTTAGATATTGAACAAATCACCGTGAGATATATTAACGCTGGAGAAAATGGTCAAGATATCCAACGTTCCTTTAAATATTCTCTCAGTCGGGAAGATATTCAAGCAGCAGTTTTTTCTGGTCCATAAGTCCAATTCCAGCATCGTTTTTATATCCTACAAAGAAGGCAAGAGGCAAGAGGCAAAAGGCAAGAGTTTGGGCTATCTGTTAGTAACAAATTTTGGGAAATTTCACCCTCAAAATGCTCTATTTTTCCACTTATAGCTTCAAAAACCTTGCATTTTTGTTGAGTGCGAGAGATGGAAAAGAAATTTTGAAATCTCCTCCTGACTCCTGACTCCTGACTCCTGACTCCTGACTCCTGACTCCTATGCCCTCACGAAAAGACTTTCTCAGCAACCCCTAATTATTCTCCCAAAAGTTAGAATTTAGGAGTATTTCTAACTCCGATGAATACGGCCATTCCGAAGGAAAATTGACTGATTTATACTCACTCCTGACATTAGTTAAACTTCGTCGCCAAGCTTCCTGAAAACTCGTATCCCATAGAGACTTGAGACTGGGTACTTGGGTAATTAATACATCAAGTTCAGTTCGTTGAGTCCGAATTGTGCGTTCCCACCCATTATAATCGTAGGTTAAGTCAACATATAATCGCTTGAGTAAATGTTCTAGTAATACAATTAAACGACTCAATAGTTCTCTTTTTTGCGAAGTTCCCAAAGCCTCTACTTCCTCAATCAGATTTTCAATATCCAAGGTTTCAAAATCCCGTGCTTTGAGCTTCGCAACAGTATCTTCAACCCAGAGTAAAATATCTTGATCATAGAGGGATAGTGTCATATTTAATTTTTCTCCCAAATCTTACTATTGAATATAGCATTACTTCCTAAACCTTCCCAAACCGCCGTTCTCGTTGTTGATAAGCACATAAAGCGCGGTGAAATTCCTTTCTATCAAAATCTGGCCAGAGAGTATCAGTAATATAAATTTCACCATAGGCCATTTGCCAAAGTAAGAAATTAGATAAACGCATTTCTCCACTGGTGCGGATTAGCAAATCTGGATCAGCGATACCAGCTGTATATAAATGACTTTCAAATAACTGTTCAGAAATTTCATCTGGTTTTAATAAACCTTCCTCTACTTTTTGGGCGATCGCTCGACAAGCTTGTAAAATCTCCTGTCTACCGCCATAATTAGTAGCTACTGTAAACTTAATACTTTGATTATTCTTAGTTTCTGCCATTGAGCGAGAAATTTCTTCTTGTAGCGATTTTGGTAAAGCTTGTAAATTACCCACAAACTGAATCTGCACATTTTCTTCTACCATTTCCCGCAGTTCTTGACGCAGAACCCTTTGGAAAAGACTCATTAAAAACTCCACTTCTTCCTGTGGTCTTTTCCAGTTTTCCGTAGAAAAAGCGTAAGCAGTGAGAGCTTTAATACCCCAATCTTTACAACAGCGTAACAAATCCTTGAGGGCATCAACTCCCCGCTTATGCCCCATAATTCGAGGTAGACCTTGACGTTTAGCCCATCGACCATTGCCATCCATAATCACCGCAACGTGCTGGGGGAGTAATTCTCGTTTTAAATCAGAAGGCAAATATTGCAGTTCAGTATGTTGTGTAGTCATTTTTCGGTCTTATTTTTTTGGCGAGAAGCAGTCGATGGTAATCTAAGTAAACGTGAAACCAGTGCTAATGTTTGACCACCTAGTTGACGACCTAAACTGAAAAGACCAGGTGCTACAGCTTCTCGGTCTACAGTTGGCGAAAATCGTTCCTCTAAAGACTCTTTTAACTTTCTAATCGTCAGTGGTCTATATAAAGTTCCCCTTTCAGCTAAGGAAATAGAACCCGTTTCTTCTGATACAACGACACAAATGCAATTTTCGACACGCTCGGTAATTCCCATTGCTGCCCGATGGCGTGTACCCAACTGGCGTGAGGCTGTGCGTCCTGAAAGTGGTAAAATTATACCGGATGATACAATCCGCGAACCACGGATCAAAGTTGCCCCATCATGCAATAAAGTTTTGGGCTGAAAAATTGTCTGTATCAGTTCCTTAGACACCTCTGCATTTAACTTTACACCAGGTACAGAAAAATCTCGCTCATCCATTGGTCCGGTAGTTTCCAAAATCAGCAAAGCACCAATCCGATTTTTTGACAGTTCTTTCACAGCATCGACAATTTCATCAATCACGCTATCAGATTTAGGCACTGTCAAGCGGTTAGGTTGAAACAACTGCCGAAACTCACCCCGTCCCAATTGTTCCAAAAATCGGCGAAACTCTGACTGGAGTGCTACGGCCATAGCTACAGCACAACCAATTACCAACTTTTCCAAAACGAAATTGAGCAAAGGTAGTCCCAAATTCCCACTCAATGCTGAGGCCAGCATCAAGATTATAAATCCTCGCACCATCCATAGTATCCGGCGTTCACTAATAATCACCAGGATCATGTATGTCAACGCCAGCACTAAAAGAATATCCAGAGTCCCAAGCAGCAAGGACTGTGACCATCCCAGGTTTGTCGTCAGCCATTGCTTCCACCAATCTCTCATGACATCTGGATTCTAATAGTCATTAGTCATTAGTCATTAGTCATTAGTCATTAGTCATTAGTCATTAGTCATTAGTCATGATTCTTAGCTAATGACCAATGACCAAGAAAAAATAACTATTTCAATTTTTCAGGTAGGCAATCTTGGCGAATGATGTCTTGATAGGTTTCCCTTTGCAAAATTAAATTTGCTTCACCGTTAGCTACTAACACAGCAGCTGGTCGGGGTAGACGATTATAGTTAGATGCCATACTGTAATTGTATGCTCCAGTTGCCATAACTACGAGAACGTCGCCTGGTTCAGTTTTGGGAAGTGGGGCGTTTTTAATCAGAATATCTCCTGATTCGCAGTGTTTACCTGCTACTGTGACTGTTTCTGTTAAAGGAGCGGACATTTTGTTAGCAACAACAGTCCGATAAACTGATTGATAGGTGATGGGGCGGGGATTATCTGACATTCCGCCATCAATTGTCACATAAGTACGAATATCAGGAATTGTTTTAGCTGATCCAATAGTGTAGGCAGTAACGCAAGCTGTGGCAATGAGCGATCGCCCTGGTTCACACAGGAGTTTGGGGAGGGGCAAGTTTTCAGCAGCGCAAGCTTCTTGCACTACTTCACAAATCGCCTTTGACCATTCTTCAATGCTTGGGGGATCGTCTGATTCGGTGTACTTAATCCCTAAACCACCACCGACATTTAACTCTGTCAATTCTAAATTATATTTTGCTGCATCTCGCAACCACTGTACCATTACAGCAGCCAAATCTCTATGGGGTTGACGTTCAAAAATTTGCGAACCAATATGAGCGTGTACACCCACACAGTTTAAAGCGTGTTGTTTGCTCACAAAGGCAAATACCTCTTCTAAATCATTAGGATCAAACCCAAATTTACTATCTAAGTGTCCGGTGCGAATATACTCATGGGTATGACATTCAATCCCCGGAGTTAACCGTAACATAATACGGATATTTGTATTTGTGGTTGCTAGTTCTACCAAAGTATGTAATTCATACCAGTTATCAACAACAATGGTACAACCTGATTCAATGGCTAAAGTTAGCTCATCACGGGATTTATTATTTCCGTGGAGGTAGATTTTCTCTGGACTCACACCAGCTTCTAAAGCTGTGTAAAGTTCACCACCAGATACTACATCTATTCCTAAACCTTCTGAAGCGACAATGGCGCAAACTGCTAAACAATTCCATGCTTTAGAGGCGTACAATACTTGAGATTCACCTTTGTAGTATTTTTTAAAGGTATCCCGGTATTGTTGGCAAGCTGTCCGCAAGGTTGTTTCATCCAAAATATATAAAGGTGAACCAAACTGCTGAACTAGCTTTGTGACATCACACCCACCGATTTCTAGAAAATCATCACGATTAACTCTAGCAGTCAAGGGTAGGAGTTGTTGATTAGGAGAAATATTTGTACTATCTTGGCTGGGAGATAGATATTGATTGCCAGAAGGTTGAACCTTGACGGGGTGAGTCGATACCATAACTAAATTAGAATTTGTCCTTGTTAAAATTACGAGCGTGAGTTAATATCCCGATTTTCAGTTTACTGCTTTATTGGTGATTGGTGACTGGTGACTGGTGACTGGTGACTGGTGACTGGTGACTGGTGACTGGTGACTGGGAAAATAAAAATAATTTCCCCCTGCTTCTTCCCCTGCTTCCCCTGCTTCCCCTGCTTCCCCTGCTTCCCCTGCTTCCCCTGCTTCCCCTGCTTCCCCTGCTTCCCCTGCTTTCCCTGCTTCCCCTGCTTTCCCTGCTTCCCCTGCTTTCCCTGTTCCCTGTTCCCTGTTCCCTTCATCGTGAAACTATTAGATTTAAAAATTCAATCCTTAACTTCAGAGAATTTAAGTGAACTACTAGAACTTGATAAAGCCTGTTTTGATGGGTTGTGGACTATGGAGGGCTACCGTCGAGAACTGGAAAGTCCTAATAGTCATTTTTTAGGTTTATTTGCCCCATTTTCTAGTTGTGGTTTGTTGGGAATGGGTTGTTTTTGGTCAATTTTAGAAGAAGCGCATATTACAATTTTGGCGGTTCATCCTGAATATCAGGGTCAAGGTTTAGGACAGGCTTTGTTGTATGCTCTACTCAAAACAGCAAGCGATCGCGGTTTAGAAAGGGCAACATTGGAAGTTCGGGTTTCTAATGAAAAGGCAATTTCGCTTTATGAAAAATTTGGCTTTAAGACTGCTGGTAAAAGACCACGCTATTACCAAGATAATAATGAAGATGCTTTAATTTTGTGGACTTCTAACCTACAACAGCCCAGTTTTCTCAAAAATTTGGATGATTGGGAAGTGATGATTAGCGATCGCCTAGCCAAATCTTCTTGGAGTTTAACTGAATAGGTGACTGGGGACAGTAATAAGGGGATAGGAAATAGGGAGAAATATTTACCTTCTGCCTCCTGCCTCTCCCAATGCCCAATTTATCAATATTTCAAAATAAATATTTTTATTTAATAAAAATTTATTATATTAAAAACTTTTGTATTGACAATGTACCATTGTATATGATAATTAAGTTTGTTTGGGAATAGATTAACAAAATCTAAAAATTAGTAGTGTCTTGTTAGTCGTAATTTCCAGGAAGGCTAGTAAATTCAATCTCCTCACCAGACTAGCGATAGAAAAAGTAATAAAAATTAATGAATGAACCCATCAACTTGTGTGATGGCTGGGGGGTATCTATTTTTTTGATAGAGATATCCAAAATTTTAGCCTGTGCTAAAATCAGCATACCGGCACGACGCAGGTGATGGGAAAAATGCCATGTTTGAACGCTTCACAGAAAAAGCCATTAAGGTAATCATGCTGGCCCAAGAAGAGGCCCGCCGTTTAGGTCACAACTTTGTGGGAACTGAGCAGATCCTCCTGGGTCTGATCGGGGAAGGCACGGGGGTGGCAGCCAAGGTGCTAAAGTCAATGGGTGTCAATCTTAAAGATGCCCGGATTGAAGTTGAAAAAATCATAGGTCGGGGTTCCGGCTTTGTGGCTGTGGAAATTCCGTTTACGCCACGGGCAAAGCGGGTTTTAGAACTATCCTTGGAAGAAGCACGCCAACTAGGGCATAACTACATTGGCACCGAGCATCTGCTGTTGGGTCTCATCCGTGAAGGGGAAGGCGTAGCAGCCAGGGTGCTAGAAAACCTGGGTGTAGATTTGTCTAAGGTGAGAACCCAAGTGATTAGGATGTTGGGAGAAACTGCGGAAGTGACTCCTGGCGGTTCTTCGGGTCGCACAAAAACCCCTACTTTGGATGAATTTGGCTCGAATTTGACCCAAATGGCTGTGGATAACAAACTCGATCCTGTGGTGGGACGCGCCAAGGAAATCGAGCGTGTGATTCAAATTTTGGGTCGCCGGACTAAAAATAATCCAGTGCTGATTGGTGAACCTGGGGTGGGTAAAACAGCCATTGCTGAAGGTTTAGCCAGTCGCATCGCTAACAAAGATATCCCGGATATTCTGGAAGATAAACGGGTGGTAACTCTGGATATTGGTTTACTGGTTGCAGGAACTAAGTACCGGGGTGAATTTGAAGAACGTCTAAAGAAAATCATGGATGAGATCCGTCAAGCGGGTAATGTCATCCTGGTAATTGACGAGGTTCATACTTTAATCGGTGCTGGTGCTGCTGAAGGGGCGATTGATGCAGCGAATATCCTCAAGCCAGCTTTGGCACGGGGTGAGTTGCAGTGTATCGGCGCAACTACTTTGGATGAGTACCGCAAGCACATTGAACGGGATGCAGCGTTGGAAAGACGTTTTCAGCCTGTGATGGTTGGTGAACCGACCGTTGATGAAACAATAGAAATTTTATATGGTTTGCGCGATCGCTATGAAGCGCACCACAAGTTAAAAATCTCCGATGAGGCTTTAGTGGCAGCGGCGAAGTTGTCTGATAGATATATTAGCGATCGCTACCTTCCAGATAAAGCCATTGACTTAATTGATGAAGCTGGTTCTCGCGTCCGTTTGATTAATTCCCAGCTACCCCCAGCAGCGAAGGAATTAGACAAGGAACTGCGGCAAATCTTAAAAGAAAAAGATGATGCTGTTCGTTCTCAAGACTTTGACCGTGCTGGAGAACTGCGCGACAGAGAAATGGAAATTAAAGCGGAAATTCGCTCCATTGCTCAAAACAAAACCAATGCAGCCGGTGGTGATGGTGTTGAACCTGTAGTGACAGAAGAAGACATCGCCCATATCGTTGCTTCTTGGACTGGTGTACCAGTGAATAAACTCACTGAGTCTGAATCTGAGAAGTTGCTGCACATGGAAGACACCTTACATCAGCGCCTCATCGGTCAAGATGATGCGGTGAAAGCGGTTTCCCGTGCGATTCGTCGCGCTCGTGTGGGCTTGAAGAATCCTAACCGCCCCATTGCGAGTTTTGTATTCTCTGGTCCGACTGGGGTAGGTAAAACTGAGTTAGCTAAATCCTTGGCTTCTTACTTCTTCGGTTCAGAAGAAGCAATGATTCGCTTAGATATGTCCGAGTACATGGAGCGTCACACCGTCAGTAAATTGATTGGTTCACCTCCAGGTTACGTTGGTTATAACGAAGGTGGTCAGTTAACAGAAGCTGTACGTCGTCGTCCTTACACTGTGGTGCTGTTTGACGAAATCGAAAAAGCACACCCCGATGTATTCAATATGCTGCTGCAAATTTTAGAAGATGGTCGTTTGACTGATGCTAAAGGACGCACGGTAGACTTTAAGAACACTTTGTTAATTTTAACTTCTAACATTGGTTCTAAGGTAATTGAGAAAGGCGGTAGCGGTATTGGTTTCGAGTTTGCTGAGGATCAAACTGAATCTCAATACAACCGGATTCGTTCTTTGGTGAATGAGGAACTGAAACAATACTTCCGTCCTGAGTTCTTGAACCGTTTGGATGAAATTATCGTCTTCCGTCAGTTGAATAAAGCTGAAGTGACTGAAATCGCCGACATTATGCTCAAAGAAGTGTTTGGTCGGTTGACAGAAAAAGGCATTACTTTAGAAGTGAGCGATCGCTTCAAGGACCGCTTGATTCAAGAAGGTTACAGCCCCAGCTACGGTGCAAGGCCATTACGGCGAGCAATTATGCGCTTGTTGGAAGATAGTTTGGCGGAAGAAATTCTGTCTGGACGCATCAAAGACGGTGATATTGCTTACGTTGATGTGGATGAAAATGGTGTTGTCCAAGTTACAGCTAGAGAAAGTCGGGAGTTGTTGACTCCTGGTGTTGAGTTGTAGTTAGGATTTTTTCAATAATAAAAAAACGGTGGAGGATGTTGGTTCTCTGCCGTTTTTTTTGTTTCGCGCAAAGACGCTAAGGAGCAAAGGCGCAAAGAGGAGGAAGGGAAAAATCAGAGTTGTCATAAACTGAGCAATGATATAACCCACATTCCGCACCCTCAACTGTCACAGATCAAAAAAGCCATTAAAGTAGTACATAATAACTAAAGGTAACTTAAAAGTTAAGAGGCTTAATGAGAGTAAATAGCATTAAGCTGGGTATGGAGTGA
>NZ_JACJPU010000006.1:0-144150 GCF_014696235.1 Sphaerospermopsis sp. FACHB-1194
CCCAGGTTAAACTTAAGTTGACTATGGCGCGATGCTCTATTGTTACTCCTTTGGGTTTTCCTGTTGAACCGGAGGTGTAAATTACGTAGGCTAAGTTTTCTGGTTGACTTTGATGATTGGGGTTTTCGGTTAATTCTAAGTTAAATGTGTTTACTTCGACTTCGCTCAGTACAAGTTGCTCTAAACAAATTACCTGACAAGGCTTTTCTCTATTGTCTAAGGGTAATTGATTTAATAGTGATTTTTGTGTTAACAGCACTGATACTTGAGCGTCTTCTAACATGAAGCTCAAGCGTTCAGTGGGATACTCTGGGTCTAGGGGTACATACGCTCCTCCTGCTTTGAGTATACCTAATAATCCAATTACCATTTCTAGGGAACGTTCTACACAAATCCCTACTAATGTCTCTGTTTTTACACCCAAAGATTGTAAGTGATGTGCTAACTGATTCGCCCGACTATTCAATTGCTGATAGGTGAGTTGTTCGTTTTCAAACACTACTGCTATTGCATCTGGTGTTTTCTCTACCTGTTCTTCAAATAACTGATGGATACATTTATCAACAGGATATTCAACTTGAGTATCATTCCACTCTGTTAATAGCTGGTGTTTTTCTGACTCAGTTAGTAGTGGTAATTGGGCAATAGACTCCTGGGGATTGGCTACTATGGATTCCAGTAGGGTGATAAAATTTCCCGCCATCCGCTCAATCGTCCTACTATCAAATAAGTCGCTGTTGTATTGCCAGCAAGGTTCTAACACTCCATTAGCTTCCCTTACCATTAAATTCAAATCTAAGTCTGCACCTCTTTGTCCAAGCAAGTATGGCTGCATTTGCAGCACTTGTTCTTGACTATCTAATGATTGTTCTGTTAGTTCACACCAACGTTGTCGTTGCCAAGTAAAACTAACTTGAGAGAAAGGAGAAAGGCTCGGATTACTTTGTGGCTGGAGTTTTTGTGCTAACAAAGCAAAAGGGTAATCTTGATGATATTGGGCTTTTTTTACTGTCTTGCTAACTTGAGCCAGAAATTCTTGGAATGTGGCATTTTCCTGGACTGCAACTCTTAAAACTGTCAGGTTCGCAAAATAACCAGCAATTTCTTTGAAGCTTCTACCCGTCCTCCCTCTCATTGGGCTGGATATGAGTATATCTGTTTGGTTGGTGTATCGGTAAAGTTGGATGTAAAATGCTGTGAGTAGAATCTGATAAAGGCTGGTTTTAGATGCTACAGCTAGATGGTTGAGTTTTTCAATTAACTGTTCATCTAGCTTGACTATGTATGATGCTCCTTGATAAGTCTTTACTGGGGGGCGCGGTTTGTCTGGGAGTAAATTCAGAATTGGCAATTCTCCAGCTAATTGTTGTTGCCAGTATTGCCACAGTTTTTGTCCCTGAGAACTAGATAGCATTTCTGATTGCCAGTGAATGAAGTCTGCATAAGATTTTTTTCCACTGACAGCATCTACTGTTTCTGTCTGTTCTTGACTAATTCCCTGATTTTCCCTGACATATAAGGTTCTAAATTCACTCAGTAGTAAATCAAAAGTCCACATATCACCAGCAATGTGGTGCATTGTCAACATGATAATGTGTTCTTCTGCTGAACGACTAAATAAATTAACTCTCAATACTGAATCTTGTTCTAAGTTAAAAGGGCTGTCAGCAATGGCATAGATTTTCTTTGCTAATTGTTCTTCACTCCACTCGCTGGCATCTATTACCTCAACACTAAAATTCTCTTGTTGATTAACTTGCTGTACCGGTTTACCTTCATAATTGGTATATGTGGTTCTCAGAATCGGGTGCTTTTCAATAATTTTTTGCCATACACGATTCACAACGGCAATATTTAAATCAGTACGAATTTTTGCGGTAATAAATATATTATAAGCAACGCTCTCTGGGGCAATTTGGTGGATCAACCACATTGCTTCTTGACCCGATGAAAGTGGATACATATTTTTAATACTTGTTGTCATAGTTACACTCAAATACAAAATTTTGCTAACTGATTTTTTAATGATTTAGGACTTACGCCAGGAACAACTAAATATGAGGTATGGGTTTCAGGCTTTCTAACGTAATTTTTCGTTGATTTTTGGGCGAACTGCTTGCAACAGCGCTTCGCTATGGCTATTTGTATAAACTTCATCCCCAAAAGCTTGAAACAACCAAATATTTTTCATGTATATCATGGTTAATTTGCACAGTGCGTAAATCCTATGATTTTTGCTATTTAAGCAAATTCTTAATCCAAGGTTTTATTAAGACTGATACTAGTATAATAAATCTGTTTATTATACATTATCTTGTGTCCTAGCCTTAACGCCGATTATAAGGTAAAACATTCATTTATTCTAACTTAAAATTAATGGTTTTTAAATTGGTTGGTAAAATTTATACTTACTAAGCAAACAGATAATCTCAGGTTTAGCAGTCAACTGCAAGAGCATTTTAAACATTTAAGCAGACAGTTAAGACTGTTAACTAGAAAATCCCATTTGAATCATAAAATAATTTTAACTTTTCAGAAATAAATAATTAATTATTTTAATTGATTAATCTTAATTAGGACTTACGCCAGGAACAACTAAATATGAGGTATGGGTTTCGGGCGTTTTAACGTGATTTTTTGATTATTTTTGATTGAGCCATAGCGAATCGCTGCTGCAAGCAGTTCGCTATTGATCGGAAGTTAATCGCCAAAAGCCTGAAACAACGGATTTTCGTTCATGCACATTGCACATCATGGTGAATTTGTACAGTGCGTAAGTCCTATTAATTTATTTTCTCTACAGGGATTTACACCCACAATTTAGTCTATTTACACTCTCATTCAAAATGTTATACTATCAATTAGAATTAGAATAATTGCCGGAATAGCCAAATTTAATCATGTTTTAATATTTAGTTAAGACGTAGTTTGTTTAGTTAGTTATGCCAGAGATTCAAGATAGTAGCGTCAAAACGTGGGATTTGTATAATACTGTAAATTTATGTAAATAAATAGCCAGATCAGCCCTATCAGTATTTTAATAAAAAAATCATAGCAAGTTATATTCTCTGTACTCCTCATGTACTATTACTAATTCGAGAGAAAAAATCTGCTCAAATGTTAACTATTTACCATTTTTAACCTAAATAATTGGAGAGAAAAATTCCGTGGAAAACAAAGTAATTGAACAATGGGTTTTAACCTTTGATGGACAAGATGATTACATAGATTTTGGCAAAAATGATCCTGATCCAGTTTTGTCTGAGGGGATTTCAGGTTTTACAGTTTCAGGATGGATTAATCCCCATTCTCTTACCAAAGAAGCTACTACTTATGGAACAAGAAATGTCTTTTTTGCCCGTTCTTCAGACAGATACAGTGATAATTTTGAAGTTGGTGTTGGTCCTACAGGAAATTTAGATATTTACATTGATGAAAAATTTAGCAAATTCATCAAAACTCTGGGTAATGGAGAATTAACCATTGGAGAATGGCACTTTTTCGCTATTGTTTTCAATCAAGGTGATATTACAGTATATCTTGATCATAATCAATACATAGAATATTTTACAGGTTCTACTTTAAATAAAGCCACAAGTCCGATCACTATGGGGGGAACTTTACACAATGATATATATTTTTCAGGACAATTAGCTCATATTAGTGTCTGGAATTGTGCTTGTAATCAGGAACAAATTAAAAACCTTCGTTCTGGGCTAATAGTTGGGGATGAAGAAGGATTAGTTGCTTATTGGAGATTAGATGAAGGGGAAGGAACAATTGTCAACAATCAAACTGCAAATATCTATCAGGGGAATTTGTTTGGCAATCCTAGTTGGGATTTAACACAAATTACATTTCTGGGAGAATCACCTGCGGAGGAAGAAACCAAAACTAACCAACCAGAAGCAACTTTTAATATCCAAACAGCACCTACATTATCTCAAGAACAATTAGCAGAAGATATCAATCAAACAGACCAGAAAAAATATAAAATACTTACCATTGATGGTGGTGGTATTCGTGGCATGATTCCTGCACTTTTATTAGCAGAAATTGAAAAACGCACACAAAAACCTATATTTAGTTTGTTTGATTTAATTGCTGGTACTTCCACTGGGGGAATTTTAGCACTGGGATTAACTAAACCCCGATTAAATACAGCAACTGCTGATAAATTAACCCAGGCTGAATACACTGCTGCGGACTTATCAGAACTATTTATTGAGTATGGAGTGGAAATATTTTATGAGCCATTATTTGAAAAAATACTTGGACCTTTAGAAGATATATTTTTACAGCCCAAATATGCTTCTACCAGCAGAGTAGAAATGCTCAAACAATATTTTGGTGATAGTCTGATAGAAAATAATTTAAAAGAAGTCTTTGTCACCAGTTATGATATTGAGCAACGCATCCCCATATTGTTTACTAACAAACGGGAAAAACAACAGATAGAATCTCAAAGATTTCGCAATTTATGTGCAGGATTTTCGCTTTTAGATGCAGCATTAGCCACCAGTGCTACTCCTACTTATTTTCCTCCCCATCGCATTACCACTGATCACAATAATAATGGTTTTTATACTTTAGTAGATGGGGGAGTTTTTGCGAATAATCCAGCCCAGTTAGCTATTGCCGAAGCAAAAATGAGTAGTAAACAAGAAGCAAATAGGGTTGTGGATACAAAAGATATCTTAATGGTTTCCTTGGGTACAGGTTCACTGACAAGTGTTTATCCTTATAATGAAGTCAAAAATTGGGGACTTTTGCAATGGGGAAGACCACTTTTAAATATTATGTTTGATGGTAGTAGTGAAGTTGTGGCTGGAGAATTAGAGCGTTTGTTTGCATCTAATAATCCAGAAACTACAAGTTATTATTATAGGTTTCAAACATTTTTAGATACAGAACTAGAAGAAATAGATAAGACAACTTTACGCAATATTCGTGAGCTAAAAATAGCCGCCCAGCAGATGATTAATCAAAATAGTCAAAAAATAGATGAATTGTGTAGTTTGTTGTTAGAGGATGTCTGAGAAGTATCAGGTTTTATCCAGATTCCCCCAAAAAATTAATCAAAGTTCCCCTTTTTAAGGGGAATAAAGGAGGATTTACAAGTGTTTTATGCAACACAAAAAAGTTTTCAGACATCCTCTGAGAGTAAACTAACTGCTTATGCAATGGGGACTAACAAACAATAGATAGTTGCTTGGTAAAATAAGCCCGATAAAGTTGGCAACGGGGTAATACGCGATCGCCATCAAAGGTAATTAATCCTAAACTTTCCAATTTATAAGCATGGATAGGATCAATAACAATGCTTTCCTTAGTGGTAACAACTTCAGTATATGTCCTAATTAAACCAGGATTAGCTAACAGTTTTACCCAATGTTTCTGCAAGTGATAGCGATAAATTCCACCATTGGCGATCGCCTCTTTGATCAAATCTGGTAAACTCATAGCCCCAGAGTGAATATAATACAAAGTAAGTTGTGTCAGTGCTGGATGACCACCAATAAGAGATATCAATTGTGCCGACTCCTTACCAGCAGTCCACCTTAGTCCATATCGTCTAGCTAATTCTTCTACGTGTTCCTGAGTAAATTCATGTAAACGGACAGGTAGTCCAATATTAAACGGAGAGTGATTAATATCTAAACAAAAATACTGTTCTGTTGAATAAGCAACTACTAACCTCAAATTTTTCCATAAATTATTTTGTCGTGATTCTTCGTACCAACAACGCAACAAAGCAAAAAATTCCTGAGCAACTTGAGGATATTCAATAAATTGTTCAGCTTCACTTAATACTAAAACTAGAGGATTATTAATTTGCTTGAGAATATAATGTTGGAAGTAAAGACTACAGATTAACTTATAACCCAAATCTTCATCCCAATGCTCATTAAGATTGGGAGCTATACCCAGTTTGATAGCAATTTGGCTACAAAAAGAACGTAAAAACTTATTTAAATCAGTGAAACAATCAGCATCTATCTGGGAAAAACTTAAATTTACAGTGCGATATCCTTGTAAATCTGCGAAAGCCAAAATACGTAGTATCAAAGAAGTTTTACCCATCTGTCCAGGAGCGAGAATTCTAATCACACAACCTGGTTGAGTCACCTCTCGATATATTAATTCTTCTATCGGTGGACGCTCAATATATAGGGGAGAATCTAACGGTATTGGTCCATCAGGATATGACCATAAGGACGGAATTTCTGTTCGTAAACAGATACTCTCTGATAGACAATCTAGTATTTTTGTTTCATTATCTTCCTTGAGGAAGATGTAATCTTCCTCATTAAGTTCTAAATTAAAAGTGTTAAAGCATAATTTTAAAGTTTTTTGGTCCACACCTTTATTAGCTGACCATAAGCGGCTAAGAGTTTTAGCAGAAAGCTTGGTTTGGTATGATAAATCCTCTAAAGAGAGGCGTTGTCCTTGGTTTTCTGTAATTTCCCAAGATGATATAGCATCTTGTAAGCGTTGTAGTCCTTGAGGAGATAAAAGGACACCGCGTCTCCTTTTTGCTTTATTTTCTGTTAAAACCATAATCCAAAAAATTGACTAAGTTGGTTAAAGTTAAATTTTATAAGTTTAAAGTTTTTAACAATAGTAGGACTTACGCAAGATAAGACTAAAAACCGGATTTTTCCGTAGGGGTAATGCATGAATTACTCCTAAGTTCATTCTGTTTTGCGTAAGTCCTGTATAATAAAAAATTACTCCATAGATATTTGTAATATGAAATTACCATATTTCGGAAATGCTTGGGAAATTATTCCCCTGGAAACAGGGAATAGGTAATAGTTGGATCTATCTGTCATCCGCAAATTTTCTGATTTCTCAGCCTCTACCCCAAGTAAATATGTCTTAGCGCAAATCATAATTGTCTTATACATCTTAGCGCATTTACTAAAATTAAAGCACATAGCAAAATGTCAGTTATGTAAGTCCTGTCTCAATCAAATCCTAATATTTCTATTTGATGATGAAAAGCGAGAAAATTATGAAAAATGCAAAACTCTCTATTCAGTAAATTCCACATCAATCATAACTGAACTATGGTAAAATACACTAATAGTCACTAGCTTTAATCTCCGTATACCTTAACTTATGTCTAATAGTCTTGATTTAGCAACCATTATCTTACCTGAAGATATCAAATTAAAACTAGAAGCTTTAGATGATGTAAAATTATTAACATCAAATTCAGAGACTTACATAGATTTTGATGATGATGTACAGATAGATTTAGATAAAATTTTTGACATTCATAGTCAAGTCAAATACATAAATGTGATCTTCGAGAGAATTATTACAGAAGTATTTGGTGGACATGAAATTATTATAATTAACCCAAAATGTAAAATATATAAAAATCCTCAAAACATAGAAATTTACGTACAGGGATTACTCAATAATCAAAATATAGAATTAGTTTTTAGCAAAAATACTACTTTAAAATATCAATTAAATGATGGATTTAGTTTTAGTAACCTAACAAATACAGTTCCGATCATCAGTAATTTAAATTTAGACAAAGCAGAGTTGATTATATCTAATGATGATCATAATTACCTTCATCAAGAACTAGGTAATATTAACTTAAGCAAAGGATTGAATTTTATTGGAGATATTGATTTACAAACCATTCCCAAAAATCTGAGTAAATTTATATACGAGTATTTAGAAATTAGTAATTTAGCAGGATTAATTAACATCAATTCCACAGGAAAAATATCTTTAACAGGTCATATTGCAGGACAAAGAAACTTATTTTCTCAACCACCATTGCAAGCAGATTTTAATAACTTACTACTCGAATTAAATATTGATTCTGATTTACAACCAAGATTTGGATTAACGGGAAATTTAACTCTTCAAGGTTATGATCCCAGTCAAGAAGATGAACCTAAACTATTTCTTGCAGGAAATCTCTCCCTCGAACCTGAATCTTTAACAGCATATTTTTGTCAGCAAGGTGAAAAAACCTGGCATAATCCCTATGGATTGAATGGAACAGAACTACGTAATCTCAGATTCCAAGGAGGAGGAACATATTTACCACCTTACTTTGATAACTTTGGTTTCATTGGTGATTTAAGATGGGAAGAAATAGACATAGAAGTAGCATTTCTGATAGATACTAATGATCCTCAAAGATTAGCATTAGTTTTAACTGTTAATCAACCCGTTAGTTTAATAGATTTGTGGCAAGGTCCAGTTACCTCTTTTATTGAAAAACAAGCAGGTTTTTCCACAGAATTAGTTAACAAAGCATTGTCCTTATTAGAAACCTTAGATAATTTGCAGATTGAATCAGTTGATGCAGACGCAGACGGAAAACGCAACCCATTGATTAAATATGTTCCCTTTCCGACAATCATTGCCGGTCAACCCATATCAGAAGGATTAGAAATTAATGGTAAAATCAACGCTTGGGGTCATGAAGCGATTTTACTTCTGGAAGGTAACATAAGTTTAAATAAAATTAGTGGTTCATTAAAAGTTTTTGAAATAGATTTAGGATTTGCCAAAATCACAGGAGCAGATGATAATAGTTTAGATTTAGCCTTAAAAGTTACACCCACAGAACAATATCTTCAGGGAGATGGTTATGTAGAATTACTTGGTAACCAAATTGCCAATGTAGAATTTGAAATTACTGCTACAAATGCGATCTTTAAAAACTTTGATTTAAATTTAGCTAATCTCATAAGTCTTGATGTTGATGATTTAATTATAGATATCAAAACTGGCTGCGGTAGTGGTTTTGGAAAAATTTCCCTCTTAGGTAATACCCTAGCAGGTATTAAGTTTGATATTAATCAAAACAGTATTAACATCAACCATCTGGAAATCAATTTACTTGGGTTTTTAAGTCTCAATATTCCCCTGTTAACAGTAAATTTAAATCAACAAATTGCCACAGGTGAAGCAGATATTACAGCCTTTAATCAAGCGTTAGGTAAGGGCAAATTATTATTTAACGTTCAAGATATTTTCATCAAAGATGTATTTCTGAATTTAGTGAATATTTTGCAATTGAATGTTCCCAAATTGAAAGTTGACTTAACCAAGAGAAAAGTTTCTGGTTTAGGGAATCTAACTATTTTAGGCAAAAAATTTACTGCATTAGGTATCATCTTGAATGAAAGAGGATTGAAAGCAAAAAATGATTTTGATTTCGGCATTTTAGCCTTCAATGGTGCTACAATTACCCTTGGTAAAGACAATCAAGGAAATATTAATAATTCAGCTAGTATTGTAGGTAATCTAAATTTTTTGGGTTCTAATATTGCCAACATTAACGCCAAAGTAAATAGTGAAAAATTAACTGCATCTGGTAGCTTTAATTTTGGGGATATTCTCATCCTCAAAGGAGTTAATAATCAGAAAAAAGCCACATTAATACTTAAAAAATCTCAGAATGGTCGTTATAATTCAGTGAGTATCATGGGCAGATTTTATTTGTTAAACCAAGAACTAACATCAGTGAAAATCAGTCAAAACAATGGTAAGATCAAGATTTTTGGAGTGTCTGTTAATGTCAAGAATTAATTAAAGGGGTTTGGAGCGTTCATAACCCTGCTATCACGCAAGCTCTCAAAAATCAAATGGGAGTTCCATATAAAATTATTTTATCATAATAGTATTAATTTTTGTAATTGATTATAAATAATCTTAACTGTCTTAACTGTCCTTGCATTCTCAGGAAAAGTCTGGGAAAAAAGAGGAGTGAATTAGTGTGAACCATTGTACACATATTTTTCTCAAATTTTATCAAACATGATGTTTCCAGTATTGTTATTGAGTAGGAGTTAAGCGTTGAAAATTTCAGCAGTGATCAATCCTCATCAACTAAAAAATCAGGGAAAATGAGGTCATTAAGCAATCAGTCTTATCGCATTGTTGCTATTCCTGGTGAAGGAATTGGTCTAGAGGTTGTAGAAGCTTCCTTAAAAGTTTTGCAGCAAGTAGCTAACCTAGAAAAATTTACCGTACAGGTAGATTATGGTTGGCTGGGTAAAACCGCCTTAGAAAAATTTGGTAGTTACTTTCCCCAAACTACGATAGAACTATGTAATGGATCTGATGGCATTGTCTTTGGTGCAGTTACCCAAGGTGGACTGCTAGAATTGCGAAAACATTATGACTTTTTTTGCAATCTACGTCCCATTACGATTGTTGATAGTTTGGTGCATAAATCTAGCTTACGTCCAGAGAAAATTAAAGGACTGGATATACTCGTCATTCGAGAATTAGTCAGTGGAATTTATTTTGGCTCTGCTGCACGTGGTTCAGATGAAAAAGGAGCTTATGGCTACCATACCATGCTCTATTACGATCATGAAATACGACGCATTGCTCGTCAAGCCTTGCAAAAAGCCCAACAACGCCGAGGAAAACTAACAGTAGCTCATAAAGAAAATGCCTTACCTAATTTGCCTTGGACTCGTTTAGTGCAAGAAGAAGCAACCGCATTTCCTGATGTTGTGGTCGAACCAATGTTAGTGGATAATTTAGCCATGCAAATGGTGATGAATCCCCAAAGATTTGATGTAATTTTAGCCAGTAATTTGTTTGGAGATATTCTTAGCGATATTGGCGGAGCATTAGTTGGTTCTCTAGGTTTATTAGGATCAGCCAGTCTCAATGCCGATGGATTTGGACTATACGAAGCAATTCACGGTACTGCACCAGATATAGCAGGTAAAGGAATTGCTAATCCTTTGGGAACTATTGGAGCTTGTGTTTTAATGCTAGAGCAGTGGGGGCAAAAAAAAGCTGCCCAGAAAATTGTAGCTGCACAAGATCGAGTTTTAGCTCAAGGATATCGGACGGCGGATTTATCTCCTCAAGGAGAAGAAATATTAGTCAATACCGAACAATTAATACAGCTTTTACTAGAAGAAATTTATAATTTACACAAGCTAGAACAAAATTGAGGAGTTGAGGTGCTGCATGAGTCCTATAAATAAAGAAGTAAATAACAAAGTTTTATATTTAGGGGATGATATTAATACAGATGATATTATTCCTGCCAATCGAGCCACAACTTATGATCCTGATATTTTAAAACAATATGCTTTAGAACATTTGATAGGAGTAGGAGAGTTATTAAAATATAATGTAATTGTCGCTGGAGAAAATTTTGGCTGTGGTTCTAGTCGAGAAATTGCCCCTGTTGCTTTGAAAGCTGCGGGAATTGAAAAAATTCAGGCAAAATCATTTGCAGAAATTTTTTATCGCAATAGTATCAATATTGGTTTAAATTTAGAAATTTTAGAGGAAACACAGGAAAATCCTGTAGTGGATGCGATCGCCCAAGTAGGTGGACTCATACCATTTAATCATCAACGTCGTCAGGGCAAAATTACCATTCCTCAAAGCGTAACTCCCCAAAGACCCATGACTTTAGTAGAAAAACTCCTTGCTAAAGCCTCTGGTAATGCTTACGTCCGTCCTGGAGAAGTGGTTTTTGCTCAAGTTGACTTAGCTTTATCCCATGATGCCGTAGCAGGACCAGTAGCCACAACATTTTATAAACACTACGGACAAGAAGCAAAATTGTGGGATGCTCAACGGGTAGTATTAGTAGCAGATCATTTTATCCAAGTTAATGACATTCGCAATGATCAAAAAGCCAATGTCATGTATCAGGAAATGGTAGACTTTGCCAAAGAGCAAGGATGTCATTTATTTGATATAGTTTCCCCCGGTGAAGCTGCTGGTATCTGTCACGTTTTACTACCAGAAAAAGGATTTGTCCGCCCAGGAATGATCATTGCTGGTACAGATTCCCATACTTGTACTTACGGAGCATTAGGAGCTTTTTCTACCGGTGTGGGGACTACAGACATGGCAAATATCTATGCTATGGGGGATATGTGGATTCGTGTTCCTCCCACATTGGTATTTGATTTATCTGGAACTCTACCCCCCCATATCAGTGCTAAGGATATTATCTTGTTTATCCTGGGACAAATCGGCTGTGCTGGTGGTACAAGCAAGGTCATGGAATTTAGAGGGTCAATACTCGAACAAATGCCTTATGATGAACGCTTGACCCTTGCTAATATGGCCATTGAGTGTGGAGCAATCTGTGGCTTAATTGTTCCCGATGACACAACCCGCGACTATGTTAGAAGTCGCTCTGATCAAGAATTTGAAGAATTTGTTGGCGATGCCGATGCTGAATATGAAAAAGTGTATAAATTTGACCTCAGTAACCTAGAGCCGCAAGTAGCCCGTCCTCCCAAACCAGATCAAGTAGTACCTATTAGCCAGATAGAAGAAACCCCCATTACCAAAGCCTTTATTGGCTCTTGTACAGGAGGTAAATTATACGACTTAGCCCAAGCAGCCGAAGTTTTACAGAATCACCGAGTCGCGGATGGTGTAAACTTGTTTATTGTTCCTGCCTCCGTAGAAATTCGGGAAAAAGCAGAAGCATTAGGATATATGGACATTTTTACCCAAGCAGGTGCAAAGATTCTCAAATCAGGTTGTGGTGCTTGTATCAATTCGGGACTTGGAGTTTTAAACAAAGAAGAAACGGGGGTTTATGCAACCAATCGTAATTTTAAAGGACGCAGTGGCGATCCTACAGGCAAAAATTATTTAGCCTCTCCTAGAACGGTGGCTATTTCTGCGGTAAAAGGCAAAATCAGCCATAATCTTGATTAATTCTTGATTGAAAAAAATCTGATGAAAACAGGACTTACGCAAAAGGGAACGAAAGTAGGGGTAATATCCTTCGGTAAGCAAGGTACATGAATTACCCCTAGGCAAGAATAAGGTTTTCAGTCACATCTTGCGTAAGTCCTAGAAAAATCAAATTTCTGAATCCAGATTTAATAAATTAAGGGGGTAAATTTTATCTAACTTAAAATTAGAACAAGTATCAAATCTGTTTGTGTGTCTACAATAACTCCAATTTCATAAAACTCAGAAAATTGAAAACAACAATATCAAAATGTTAGGTGATTACAGTGGATGAAATTGTGAAAAAACTTGCCGGTTTAGGTCTTCCGGGTATCATTATTTTAATTTTAGCAGTCGCATCAGCAGGTAGTAATGCTGCGATCGCAGCATTACTGACATCTGTAGGGGGACCTTTTGGTATAGTTGGCGGAATAGGGTTACTGGGTTTGGTAAAAGTTATAGGTGATCTGATTGCAGATTATGGAATTGAAGCTATTATCAAAGCCGTTTATTCAGAACGTAGCAAAACCGAAACTTTGCGATCGCTACTCTACGAAATTCAAAATTTACCAATTTGCCAGGAGCTAAAACTAAAATTGCAAGATCATCTAAAATCAGAAAGTAAAAAATATTTACCATCTCTAAGAACTGTAAATACATCATCTGTAAAAATAGAAAACAATCATTCTTTTAATTAAAATAAAGGATTATATCATTAGATACCAAAATCATATTTTAGCTTTCAATTCATCAGCGAATTGTTGGCTGTGATCAAATTACTGATTTTTAGTGTTTACTGACCAATTATTGAATTGACGATTTGTATAGATTGAGGTTGAATAGGAAAGAGAATGTTAAAAACTATCTGGATTTACTCTCAAGAGACACTCTAGATAATTCAATCTCATGCCACCAAGCAAATTTTAACTAACAATTAACCAACAATTAACCAACAAGATTAAGGACTGTAGGTGATAAAAATGATGGACGAAATCGTAAGAAAACTAGCTGGTCTAGGTCTTCCTGGCATAATTCTTGTAGTTATGGCAATATCATACTCAGGTAGTAATGCTGCTATTGTAGCGGCGCTCACAGCAGTAGGGGGACCCTTTGGCATCCTGGGAGGTATAGGTTTACTGGGGTTAGTAGGAGCAGTAGGAGACCTGATAGGAGATTTTGGTTTTGAAGCTATTCTCAAAGCAGTTTATTCAGAAAGGACTAAAAACGAATCTATCAGGGCGCTCGTCAAAGAAATCAATGATTTACCCATTTCCGACGAGCTAAAAACCAAATTAACAACTCACGTAGAATCAGAAGCTAATACAGCGACAGAAGCAGAAGTAGTTGAAGAACCAAGAACCGTAGAAATTGTAGATGAGGATGAAGAAGTAGCAGTAGAAGCATAATTTAATCCTGAAATTTGGTGACATTCTTAAATAAATGCCACTAAATAAAGGTGTGTTTTAAATTTCTACCTTGGTAAAAAAATCGCACCAAAATTAGAGATAATATGAAAATGGCCTCTGAGTTAGATTACACCTTATTAATACCTCAAAGGCCATTTCTCTAAAAATCAAATCTAAGGGAGCATACCATACCAAATGTGCAAGTTTATTTTATTTGATTGAACCGTAAAGAACGCAAAGTACACAAAGGTAAGAGGGTTTCAGAGAGTTGTTGGTGTAGCGGCGTTTATTTTTCCAAAGTTGGGATGCTCCCAAATCTAACAATAAAAAAAAGTCATGTTTTTGAGAAAATCTCAACATGATAGCCAATCATTAAGATAATAAAAATCATCAAAACAACAAATAATCATTTGTTATTCCCTGAATAAAACTATCAATTTATATACAAAGGTCATGGAAGAAATGGTGATTAACTCTAATAGTTCTCTTGAGAATTTGCCCGGTTTAACTGAGCAAGAAAAACAGCAAATATTGGTGGAATGGAATAATACTAGAGTAGATTATCCTCAACACTTGTGCATCCATGAATTATTTGTAGCACAAGTAGAAAAAACCCCAGATAATATCGCTGTTGTTTTTGATGGGCAAAAACTTACATATCAAGAGTTGAATCACCAAGCCAATAAAGTAGCTCATTATTTACAATCTTTAGGTGTAGGAACAGAAGTTTTAGTAGGGATTTCTGTGGAACGTTCCCTAGAAATGATCATTGGCTTACTGGGTATTCTCAAAGCAGGTGCAGTATATCTACCACTAGATCCCACCTATCCCAAAGAACGGATATCCTTCATGCTCTCAGATTCCCAAGTGCAAGTGCTGTTAACACAGCAAAAATTTGTGGAAAGCTTTGCGGAAAGTGGAGTAAAAACAGTTTGTTTAGATCAAGATTGGGAATTAATCGATCGCCAAAATTCGGAAAATCCTACCAGCAATGTCACAGCAGAAAATCTCGCTTATGTGATTTATACATCTGGTTCTACAGGCACACCAAAAGGAGTTGCTGTACCCCATAGGGCTGTAAATCGCTTAGTATGTAATACCAATTATGTACAGTTTACAACCACTGACCGCACTGCCCAAGCTTCCAATACTTCATTTGATGCAGCCACCTTTGAAATTTGGGGAACTCTATTACATGGAGCTACCTTAGTCGGTGTACCGCAAAACGTTCTCCTTTCACCCTTGGATTTTGCTGATTACATCAGTGAACAAAAAATTAACATCTTATTTTTAACCACTGCCTTATTTAATCAATTAGCTAACATTGTTCCCCAGGCATTTAAAGACCTGCGATACTTATTATTTGGGGGTGAAGCTGTAGATCCGAAAACAGTTAGAGCAGTTTTGAAAAATGGCGCACCCCAGAATTTATTGCACGTTTATGGACCGACTGAAAGTACAACATACTCCTGTTTTTATCCAGTAGAAGATGTACCAGAAGGCGCAACAACATTACCCATTGGTCGCCCCATATCTAATACACAAATATATATACTAAACGAGCAACTACAACCTGTTCCCGTAGGTACTCCAGGGGAAATCTATATTGGTGGTGATGGTTTAGCGCGAGGCTACTTGAACCGTCCAGAATTAACTGAAGAAAGATTTATTTCTCATCCGTTTCATAATCCAAAATCTAAAATCCAAAATCCAAAATTGTATAAAACTGGGGATTTGGCGCGTTATTTACCAGACGGTAATATTGAATTTGTGGGGCGAGTTGATAATCAAGTTAAGATTCGCGGTTTTCGGATTGAACTAGGAGAAGTTGAAGCAGCTTTAAGTCAACACCCAGATATAAAACAAGCAGTAGTAATTGTTCGGGAAGATGTTCCTGGTGATAAACGGTTAGTTGCTTATGTTGTATCCGATCAAAAATCCCCAGTCACCGCCACAACCTTAAAAAGCTTCCTCGAAGACAAGCTACCCGCTTACATGATTCCAGGCGCTTGGATGGTGCTGCACTCCTTACCCTTGACCCCCAATGGTAAAGTTGATCGTCGTATTCTCCCAGCCCCTGCTCGTACACGCCCCGATTTAGAAGCAGCTTTTGTTGCACCCCGTAACTCTGTTGAAGAACAGTTAGCGACTCTCTGGACTCAGTTATTAGGACTGGATGTAGTGGGAGTCAATGATAACTTTTTCTGTTTGGGTGGTCATTCCCTGATTGTGACGCAAATGATTTCTCGGGCGCGGGAAATTTTCTCAGTCAATATATCTTTTGCCCAAGTATTTGCCAACCCCACCATAGCTGCTGTAGCCGAACTCATTGCCCAAGGTGGTGAAGAAATCCAATGGGAACGCCCCACCATTCAACACATTGCCCATGAAGGACTTGTACCAGTTTCCTTTTCCCAAGAGCGGATTTACTTTGTCCATAAATTAGCACCAGAAAACAGTGCCTACCAATTCCAGGCCACAATGGACATTAGAGGCAAACTGGATTTTGAAGCTCTAAAACGTTCTCTAGATGAGATTGTCAGACGGCATGAAATCTTCCGTACAACTTATCAAGAGGTGAATGGTAGGCTGTATCAAGTAATTCACCCACATCCAGGAGCCGCTTTTAGAGTCGTTGATCTGCGGCACATTCCTGAACCTGAACGACAAATAGAAGCACAAAAGTTAGTAGAGGCAGAACTGCTCACACACTTAGACCTAACCCAACTACCTATAGTGCAATGGGCAGTATTTCAGTTGAGCGACCAGGATTATATATTGACCCATGTGGAGCATCACATGGCCCATGATGGCTGGTCATTTAACGTCTTTTTAAGTGAGTTGGTAGCACTGTATGAAGCTTTCTGGGCGGGTAAACCTTCCCCATTACCGGAATTAAGTTATCAGTTTGCTGACTTTGCCACCTGGCAGCGTGAATGGGCGAAAACTCCAGAAGCTCAAGCGCAGTTAGTGTATTGGCAACAACAGTTAGCAGGGATGCCTCCGTTGTTGGAATTACCTTACGATCGCCCACGTCCCAAAGAGCAAACCTATAATGGCGAACACGCGCGGAAGGAATTGCCCGTTGATTTGTGCGAATCCCTGAGAGCTTTCAGTCATCAGCAAGGTGCAACCTTATTTATGACGATGTTGGAGGCTTTCATCATCCAGTTGCACCGCTACATTGGCCAAGATGATATTTTTATCGGTTCTGCGGTTGCCAATCGTCGGATGCACCAGATCGAGAAGATCATGGGTATGGTTGTCAATAACTTGGTTTTACGTACCGACGTTTCCGGAAATCCCACAGTGCGGGAATTACTTGATCGGGTGCGCCAAATGACAATGGAAGCTTACGCTAACGAAGATGTCCCCTTTGATAAAGTGGTAGAAGCGGTCAAACCAGTTCGCAACTTGAGCCATAATCCGCTGTTTCAGGTGATGTTTAGTTTCCATAACTCTGCCAAGCCTTATTTGAAATTCCCAGGCTTTGACTTCATCCTGCATGAACCTGCTAGTAACAAATCTGCCAAGTTTGATCTTGATTTCTTAGTTATCCCCCGGTTTGAACAAAGTGTACAGTACGGTGCAAAAACGGGAGCAAAAGGGATTACTCTGGATTTGGAATATAACAGCGACTTGTTTGATGCTGAAAGCATGGCAGCGATGCTAGAGCAATATGAACAGGTGTTAATTGAGATGGTAGCGAACCCAGATCAACAAATTGGACAAATACCTCTAATTACCGCATCACAACAAAAACGATTAGGGGAATGGAATCAAACAAACCGGGAAACTACACAGAGTCAGTGTATCCATAAGTTATTTGAACTGCAAGTAGAATTAACACCGGATGCCGTAGCTGTAGAACAGGATGGTAAAAAATTAACTTACCGAGAATTGAGCGATCGCGCTAACAAAATCGCCCACTATCTGCAAAGTTTAGGAGTTAAACCAGAAACCTTGGTAGGTATTTGTGTTGATCGTTCCCTAGAAATGATTGCTGGTTTATTGGGTATTCTCAAAGCTGGTGGTACTTACGTTCCCATTGATCCTGCTTATCCCCAAGAACGCATAGCGGAGATTATCACAGATACCCAACTCGGTATTTTACTTACACAAAATAGATATTTCGGTGAGGGAAGTCGAACCGTCCAGGAAAAACTGGCAGGTTATAGCGGACAAACCATTTATTTAGATACAGATTGGGCGAAAATCGCTACCCAAAGTACAGCTAACCCAGTTAGTGATGTTCAGCTAAATAACCTGGCTTATATTATCTATACCTCCGGTTCTACGGGTAAACCCAAGGGGGTAATGATTGAACATCGTTCAATGTTGAACTTTATCACCACTGCCATTGATGAGTATGGTATCAATGCTCAAGATAAGGTTCTACAATTTGCCTCTGTTTGCTTCGATACATCCATAGAAGAAATCTTCCCCTGTCTTGCTGTTGGTGCAACCTTAGTGTTACGCACTGAAGAAATGCTCAACTCCAGCGATGATTTTTGGCGGTGTTGTCAAAAATGGCAGTTAACAGTTTTGGACTTACCCACAGCATACTGGCATCAATTAGTAACAGAACTGCAACCCCAAAACTCACCCATTCCTGGAAGTTTGAGAACTGTAATTATTGGTGGTGAAGAAGTACAACTAGAAAAAGTGCAACATTGGCATAATTGCACAGCGCACACTTCGACTTCGCTCAGTGACCATCTTTCCCCAGCACCCCAATTATTTAACAGCTACGGACCCACAGAAGCAACGGTAGTAACTACCTTAGAACGCCTCACCCCGGAAAATCGGTTCGACTTCGCTCACCGCACGACTTCTGTGAGCATTGGTAAACCCATTAGTAATGCCCAAGTTTACGTTTTAGATCAATATCAGCAACCTGTACCTATAGGAGTTCCAGGAGAATTACACATTGGGGGAGCAGGACTAGCTAGGGGATATTGGCAACGTCCTGAACTCACAGCAGAGAAATTTATTGAGAAGGCAGGAAGCAGGGGGCAGGAGGCAGAAGGGAATAACAGATTATATAAAACTGGGGATTTAGTCAGATTTAGAAGAGATGGCAATTTAGAATACCTGGGACGAGTTGATAATCAGGTAAAAATTCGCGGTTTCCGCATTGAGTTGGGAGAAATTGAGACAGTATTAAGACAACATCCCCAAGTATCCCAAGCGGTTGTTATTGCCCATCAAGAAATTACTGGACAAAAGCGATTGGTGGCTTATTTCGTACCCCAAGCACCACAACCAACAATTGACGAACTGCGCCAGTTTCTTAAACAGAAATTACCGAATTACATGATCCCGGCGGCGTTCATGGTGTTAGATAGCATACCCATGACCTCTAACCAAAAGGTAGATTATCGGGCTTTACCAACACCGGATTTTTCTCGCAGTGATGAAGATAAATTTGCAGCACCACGCACATTAATAGAAGAGAAATTAGTGGCGATTTGGTCAGAAGTGCTGAGAATAGAAAACGTTGGCATTCACGATAATTATTTTGAATTGGGTGGAGATTCAATTCTCAGTATTCAGCTAGTTTCTAAAGCGAATCAGGCGGGTATTCAAATTGCCGCTAAACAGTTATTTAGGTATCAAACCATTGCGGAGTTAGCGACTGTAGCGGGTATGACTCGCCAAATCAACGCCGAACAAGGTTTAGTAACTGGTAAAGTTGGGTTAACACCGATTCAAAAATGGTTTTTTGAGCAGAAATTACCAGAAATCAATTACTTTAACCAGTCAGCCTTGTTAGAAGTTCCTGCTGATTTGCAACCTGAATTATTGCAGGAAGTGGTACAAAAACTTTTGGTACATCATGATGCTTTGCGAACTGCTTACAGCAGCGCTTCGCTATCGCAATTTGTCCAGGAAAGCGAAAACTGGCAGCAAATCCACACCGATGTCAAAGAAACAGTACCATTAAGTATCTTTGATTTATCGCACCTGTCAGCAGCAGAACAGGAAACAGCGATGAAAGCTAAGGATGCAGAACTGCAAGCTAGTTTGGATTTAGCGAAGGGAGAAATTGCCAAAGTTGCATTATTTCAATTAGGCAAGGATCGCCCCAGTTGTTTACTTTTCGTCATTCATCACTTAGCTGTTGATGGTGTGTCTTGGAGGATTTTATTGGAAGATTTAGCCACAGCTTACCAACAAATGAGCCGGGGTCAGATGATAAAATTACCAGAGAAAACAACATCTTGGAAATATTGGAGCGATCGCTTAACAGAATATGCTCAAAACCAAGCTGTCAAAGAGTTAGATTACTGGGTAAATCAATCTAATATTTCCACCAAACCTTTACCAATAGACTATGCTGCATCTGAAGAAAATAATACTCTAGCCTCAACTGCATCTGTGTCATTGGCCTTAAATGAAGAACAAACCCGCGCCCTATTACAAGATGTACCTGCTGCTTACAATACCCAAATTAATGATGTTTTATTAACAGCTTTAGTACAGAGTTTTGCCAATTGGACAGGAGAAAATTCTTTACTAATTGATTTAGAAGGACATGGAAGGGAAGACTTATTTGAAGATGTAGACCTTTCTAGAACTGTAGGTTGGTTTACCACATTATTTCCTGTGGGTTTAGAAATCACAGAAAATCAACCAGGGGAAGCATTAAAATCAGTCAAAGAACAACTGAGAAGCATTCCCAACCGGGGGATAGGTTATGGTGTATTGCGATATTTAAACACAGACACCAGCATCCGCGAAAAATTAGCTTCCCTCCCATCAGCGCAAGTTAGTTTTAACTACCTTGGACAATTTGATCAAGTTCTGAAAGCATCATCAGTTTTAGGTGAAGCTAAAGAATTTAAATCAGAACAAAGTGGATTAAATCGTCGTAGTCACCTATTAGGAATTAGCGGTTTTATTCGGGCTGGAAAACTAGAAATGACTTGGGCATATAGTGATAAAATTCACAAGCGGGAGACTATTGAAAGGTTAGCTTCAGGATTCATGGAAGCATTAACAAACCTCATACATCACTGTCAATCAAAAGACGAGCAAAGCTATACCCCATCTGACTTTTCAGCAGCTAAACTCAATCAAAAACAGCTAGATAAATTCCTAGCCAAACTCAACAAGAAGAAATAAATAGGTAATGGGTAATGGGTAATTGGTAATTGGTTAATTCTTTCCAAGTCCCCAGTCCCCAGCGATGCACTGAGCTTGTCGAAGTGTCCCCAGTCCCCAGTCCCCAATCACCAACTCAGAGGAAATGTATGCAAAGTATCGAAGACCTTTATGAACTTTCACCCATGCAACAAGGGATGTTGTTTCATACCCTTTATGCACCAGAATCAGAAGTTTATTTTGAGCAGTTACTTTGTATACTTTCTGGGGAATTGAATTTTGCTGCATTCCAAAAAGCATGGGAACAAATTGTAGCCAGACATTCAATATTACGCAGTTCTTTCTTTTGGGAAGAAATAGAAAAACCCTTGCAAATGGTGAGTAAGCAAGTGGATCTTCCCTGGGAAAAATTAGATTGGCGACATTTAACAACTGATGAACAACAAGAGAAGTTAGAGGAGTTTCTCAAGAGCGATCGCCATAAGGGATTTGACCTCAATCAAGCTCCTTTAATGCGGTTTACCATCATTCAATTAACTGAGAACACCTATCAATTTATTTGGAGTCATCACCATATATTATTTGATGGTTGGTCAATGCAAATTATCATCAAAGAAGTTTTAGCTTTTTATGAAGCAAATCAACGGGGTGAATATTTAAGATTGTCACCAGTTCGACCTTATAAAGAATATATTGAATGGTTACAACAACAGGATCTTGAAAAAGCTAAACAATTTTGGCAACAAACATTAACAGGTTTTGAAACACCTACCTTAATAGGGAACAGGGAACTCTTAACAGGGAACAGAAGCAAAGGAATATATCAAGAAAAACGTTTTCAATTATCTCAAACGGTAACTGAAAAATTGCAAAATGCAGCACGACAACATCATTTAACATTAAATAATTTAGTACAGGGAGCATGGGGTTTATTAATTTCCTGCTATAGTTCGACTTCGCTCACTATAAACAGTGGCGAAAAAGATGTAGTTTTTGGAGCAACTGTATCCGGTCGTCAACCTGTAATAGACAAAATAGAATCAATGGTGGGATTATTAATTAACACCATTCCCACCCGGGTAAAAATTGATCATCAAAAACAAATATTATCTTGGCTGCAAGAATTACAAACTCAAGCAATAGAACAAGAACAATATAGTTATTTCCCCCTGGCAGAAATTCAAAAAGTAAGTGATATTCTCCCAGGGATGCCATTATTTGAAAGTCTGTTAGTCTTTGAAAATTATCCCGTAGATTCCAGTAAACAAGACAAGGAAAAAACCTTAGATATTAGTCATCTGAGTTGTTTTGAAAGAACAAACTACCCATTAACAATAGTCATTAACCCTGGTTCACATTTAGGAGGTAGATTTGTTTATGATACTAGATCCTTTGATGAAACAACATTAGTCCGCATGATTGGACATTTCCAAACATTGCTAACAAGGTTTGCAGAAAACTTACAACAAAATATTTCACAAATATCTTTACTCAGTGCAGCAGAAGAACAAGAATTAATAATTTTAGAAAATCATCTAGAGAATCATCAAAATCAAGAAAATATTAATTATCAATGTGTTCATGTTTTATTTGAAGAACAGGTTGAAAAAACACCTGATAATATTGCAGTTGTTTATAAACAAGAAAATTTAACTTATCGAGAATTAAATAACCGTGCTAATCAATTAGCCCATCATTTAAAATCATTAGGAGTTAAACCAGAAACTAGGGTAGGAATTTGTGTTGAACGTTCCCCAGAAATGGTAATCGGAATACTCGCCATTCTCAAAGCTGGAGGTGCTTATGTACCATTAGATCCAGCTTATCCTATAGAAAGATTAGCTTTAATGCTGGAAGATGTACAAACACCCATCTTACTAACACAAACTCATCTACAAAATAGACTCCCACGAAATCAGCAAACAGTGGTGAATCTTGATACAGATAGGGAAATTATCGCCCAATATTCAGCAGATAATTTACCCTGTGAAGTTACTCCAGAAAATTTAGCTTATATCATTTATACATCAGGTTCAACAGGAACACCAAAAGGAACAGAAGTTCCCCATCGTAGCTTTATAGGTTTCATGTTTGGTGTTGATTATATTCACCTTGATGAAAACCAGATTTGGCTACAACATTCATCTGTTTCTTGGGATGGACTCACCCTAGAAATGTGGCCACCATTGCTTTATGGTGGACGTTGTGTACTTTATCCAGAAAAAATTCCTACAGCAGAAAAATTAACCCAAATTATTCAAGAACAAAAAGTTAACACTCTTTGGTTAACTTCCGCTTTATTCAATATGATGATTGATACAATGCCACAAGGTTTATTAGGCATTAAACAACTGCTTATTGGTGGAGAATCTTTGTCTATAAATCATGTGCGTCTTGCTTTAGAACTATTACCAGAAACTAAAATCATCAACGGTTATGGTCCTTCAGAATGTACAGTATTTACCTGTTGTTATCCCATTCCTGAAAAACTAACTGAAAATTTCAAATCTATTCCCATTGGTAAACCCATTGGAGACAGAACAGTTTATATATTAGATACTCATTTACATAGAGTTCCTATTGGTGTTCCGGGTGAACTATATATAGGTGGTGCGAGTGTTGCTAGAGGTTACTTAAATCAACCCAAATTAACCAGAGAAAGATTTATTTCTAATCCTTTTATTGCAGGAGATACCCTATATAAAACTGGAGATTTAGTTCGGCGTTTACCTGATGGGAATATAGAATTTATTGGACGAATTGATACACAGGTAAAACTGCGTGGTTTTAGAATTGAATTAGCAGAAATTGAAGCAGTTTTAAATCAACATCCTGACATTCAACAAGTTGTAGTAATGGCGCGGGAAGATGAACCAGGTAAGAAATTATTAGTAGCTTATTTGGTAGCACAGGATAATGTACCAACTCCCAGCAGTTTGAGAAACTTTCTCAAATCAAAACTGCCAGATTACATGATTCCTGCTGCTTTCGTAATTTTAGAGAATTTACCCTTAACTCCTAATGGTAAAATCAATCGTCGTGCTTTGCCAGTTCCTGATACTTCTCAAAGAAATCTAGAAGTTGATTTTGTTCCACCTAGCACTGATACAGAACAAGAATTAGCAGATATTTGGAAAGAAGTTCTGAAATTAAAACAAGTGGGAATTAACGATAACTTCTTTGAATTAGGAGGACATTCCTTACTAGCTACTCAAGCAATTTCTCGTTTAAGAGAAGTCTTTGCTGTAGATTTCCCTCTGCGTTACTTATTTGAAAATCCCACTATTGCCGAACTTGCCCAAAAAGTCATAGAACAACAAATTGAGCAAGCAGAAAATGATGAACTAGCCAGTATTTTAGCAGAAGTAGATCAATTATCAGAAGAGGAGGTGACACAACAACTACTTATAGATTAATAGAAAAATAACCTTCTAAATATTCATCTTTTGTCTACTCTCTCCGTGTCCTTTGCTTCTCTGTGGTGCGATAAAAAATAAATTTCAACAAAAATATTATGAGCGACTTACTAAAACAACTTGAAAAATTATCACCAGAAAAACGAGCATTAGTTCTACAAAAACTAAAAAAGCAACAACAAACCCCACTCCTCAAACCAGTATCACGGGAAAACCCCCTTCCCCTCTCCTTTGCTCAACAAAGACTGTGGTTTATTGACCAACTAGAAGGAGAAAATGGTGTTTATAACGTGCCATTTTTCTGGCAAATTAGCGGTATTTTAAATATTAATGCCTTAGAAAAAGCTATTTTAGAAATTGTCCAACGTCATGAAATTTTACGCACTAGCTTCTCTGTTGTTAATGAATCACCCATACAGGTAATTCACAGCCAACCTACGTTAAAAATAGAAGTCCTAGACTGGGGACAAGTACCAGAAAAAGACCAATTCAGCAAAGCGCAACATTTAGCAACAGCAGAATTACAACAGCCATTTGATTTATCGAAAGCTCCTTTATTACGAGTAAAATTACTGCAACTAGCTGATCAATCTCATTTGCTTTTATTGGTCATTCATCACATAGTTTGTGATGGTTGGTCAATGGATATTTTCCGTAAAGAATTGTTCAGTCTTTACACCGCTTTTTGTAATGGAGAATCTTCCTCTCTACCTGCATTATCTTTACAATATGCTGATTTTGCTCACTGGCAAAGGTCATATTTACAAGGAGAAACTTTAAATAAACAACTCAATTACTGGCAACAACAATTAGCAGAGGTTCCCCCATTATTAGAATTACCTACCGATTATCCACGTCCATCAGTCCAAAGTTTTCGCGGACGTAGTGAATTTATCCAAATTAATTTAGATTTAACACAAAAATTAAAGCGGTTAAGTCAGGAGTCAGGAACTACTTTGTTTATGACTTTACTGGCAGTATTTGCGCTGTTATTGTCTCGTTATAGTAATCAAAATGATATTGTAGTTGGTTCTGCGATCGCCAATCGTAACCGCAGAGAAATAGAACCCTTAATTGGCTTTTTTGTCAATACTTTAGCTTTGCGTACCAACTTACAAGGAAATCCTACTTTTATAGAATTACTGCAACGGGTAAAAAAGGTAACTTTAGATGCTTATGATCATCAAGATTTACCCTTTGAAAAATTAGTTGATGAATTAGGATTAGAGCGATCGCTTGCTCATCATCCCCTATTTCAAGTCGCTTTTGGTTTACAAAGTGGAACTCCCGAAACACTTTTAATTCCTGGTTTAACTCTCACCCGCTTTGAGTGGGAAAATACAACAACATTCTTTGATTTATCACTAATCTTCCGAGAAACTCCTCAAGGTTTAATTGGAGAATGGGAATATGCAACGGATTTGTTTGCAGATACAACTATTCAAAGGATGGTGCGCCATTTTGAGGTTCTGGTACAGCAAATTATTGATAATCCCCATCAATCAATTAATACTCTATCTTTGCTGACTCCAGATGAAATTCAGCAACTAAAAACATGGAATCATACACAAACAGAATATCCTCAAGATAAAACTCTTGTTGACTTATTTGAACAGCAAGTTATTAAGAATCCTAATAATTTAGCTGTAGTTTTGGCATCTGAAAGTCTAACTTATCAACAGTTAAATGCAAAAGCGAATCAACTAGCTAATTACTTAATTGAAAATTACCCAATACAACCAGATACCTTAATCGGTATTTCTGTAGAACGTTCTTTGGAAATGATTGTTGGTATTTTAGGGATTCTGAAAGCTGGTGGTGCTTATGTACCCATTGATCCCAACTATCCCCAAGAACGAATTGAGTTGATGTTAGCAGATTCTGGAATATCGGTTTTATTAACTCAAAGTTGTTTAGTAGATAAATTACCTTTAGATAGTTTAGAAAATACTGTTAAAGTTGTTTATTTAGATGAAGAAAGAGACAAATACCCATTGTCAATTGTCAATTGTCCATTGTCAACTGTCAATTACAATAATTTAGCTTATGTAATTTATACCTCTGGTTCAACAGGTAAACCCAAAGGAGTAATGATTGAACATCAAGCAATTGTTAATTTAGCTTTAGCTTGGAGTGAAAAATTCCAAGTAAAAAATGAAAGTCGTTTACTACAATTCGGTTCTTTTAGTTTTGATTTATCCATTGGTGAAATTGCGACTGCTTTACTAGCAGGTGCTTGTTTATATTTAGGCAATAAAGATACTTTATTACCTGGTGAAAGTTTAGTTGATTTTTTAACTAAACACAAAATTACTCATGGGTTTTTATCTCCTTCGGCTTTATCTGTTTTACCAAAAGTGAGTTTCCCAGATTTACAATATCTGGCTGTTGGTGGAGAGGCTTGTTCGGCTGAATTGGTAAGTCAGTGGGGAACAGAACAACATTTATACAATTGTTATGGTCCGACAGAATCTACTGTGACGGCTGCTATTTATCTTTGTCAACCTAATAGTCAGATAAACAGCAAAAAACCACCAATCGGTAAACCATTACCTAATATCCGTATTTATATTTTAGATGCCAATAATCAACTATTACCCCCTGGTATCCCCGGTGAATTGTGTATTGCAGGAATAGGTTTAGCGCGGGGTTATCTTCATCGTCCTGATTTAACAGCCACAAAATTTATTGATATTAACTTATTTGGTAAATCTGAACGGATTTATAAAACCGGTGATTTAGCTAAATGGAATAATGAAGGATATTTAGAATATTTGGGTCGCATTGATGAACAAGTAAAATTACGGGGTTTTAGAATTGAACTGGGTGAAATAGAATCACTATTATTACAACATCCATCAGTTAAAGAAGCTGTGGTGATTTTATATGAAACTGATAACAATCCCAGGTTAATTGCCTATGTTACAGAGTCAGAAAAAACCGCTGGCTTGGCGTTTAAGGGGGTAATTGAAGTAAGAGAATACCTCAAAAATCGCTTGCCAAATTATATGATTCCTAGCCAGATTATGGTTTTGGAAAACTTGCCCTTGACTGCTAATGGAAAAATAAACCGTCGTGCATTACCAGCACCAAACACAGCCACTGCTGCTGATTTGGAAATACCAGTAACTCCCACAGAAGAACTACTCGCTAGTTTATGGCAAAGTTTATTAAAAGTTAACTCTGTTGGTCGTTCTGATAACTTCTTTGAATTAGGTGGAAATTCCCTGTTAGCAACTCAATTAGTTGCCCGCATTCGTGATATTTTCAGGGTAGAAGTACCTGTTCGTAAGATATTTGAGCAAAGCATTTTATCTGAGTTGGCGAGGGAAATTGATCAAGCATCTGCGAGTGTGGCTTTACCTCCTATTTCACCCCAGTCAGAAAATGAACCAAAAACTCTGTCTTTTGCCCAATCAAGACTTTGGTTTATCGCTCAACTGGAAGGAAAAGGAACTTCTTCCACCTATAATATGCCGATCGCACTCCAACTAGACGGTAAATTAAATGTAGAGGCTCTCCGGCAAAGTTTAACTTATTTGCTAGAACGGCATACAAGTTTACGCTCTTATTTCCCAGCCTTAGAGGGAGAACCCCAAGTAGTAGTTCAAAATATTGAAGATATAGAAGTATTAGAAATTGCGGACTTACAAACACTCGATCCTCAGACACAAGCGGAAACTGTACAACGGTTAGCAGATAGCCATGCACAAGCACCCTTGAACTTAAACACTGGACCCCTGTTCAAAGCCAAACTACTGCAACTAAGCCGGCAAAAAAATGTCCTACTGATTAATATGCACCACATTATCAGTGATGGCTGGTCAATGGGTGTCTTTAAACGGGAATGGGAACAAGCTTATGCTGCTTATGCTGTGGGTTCTACTCCCAACCTATCACCATTACCGATTCAATATAGTGATTATGCAGCTTGGCAGCGCAATTGGTTACAGGGGGAAATTTTAGCCAGTCAAGAAAATTATTGGCAACAACAACTAGGTGATGCACCTCGTGTACTGGAGTTACCAACTGATTATCCTCGCCCAGCACAACAAAGTTATCAGGGTGAACATGAGGAATATTGTTTAAGCAGGGAACTAACACAGCAACTCAAAGTCCTGAGTCAAAAACACGGGGTGAGTTTGTTTATGACCCTGTTAACGGCTTTTAGTATTTTACTATCGCGTTACAGCCGCCAAGAAGATTTATGTATTGGTAGTGCGATCGCTAACCGCACCCATAGCTATACAGAAGGGTTAATCGGCTTTTTTGTCAACACCTTAGTATTGCGAAGCAAAATCAAGCCAGAGCAAAGTTTTAGTGAATTACTCCAACAAACTCGCCAAACTTGCTTATATGCTTATGCTCATCAAGACATTCCCTTTGAGTATCTGGTAGAAAAACTACAACCAGAACGCAGCCTCAGCCGTAATCCCCTATGCCAAGTGATGATAGCTTTACAAAACACCGAAGGCGTAGGGAAAAATGTTAGTTTACCTGGGTTAGATATTAAAACATTCGAGCAAAGTTTCCCTTTTGCTAAATTTGACCTGGGACTTGATCTGCGGGAACATAACCAACAACTCAACTGTGTCTGGGAATATGCCACCGATTTATTTGCGACGGACACAATTAAGCAGATGGCGAGACACTTTGAAGTTTTGCTAACAGCAATTATAGCAAATCCCCAGCAGCCTATCAGTAAGCTACCACTCATTACCACAGCAGAAATTCAACAATTGCAAGCGTGGAATCAAACAGATAGCGATTACCCGCAAGACCAAACACTGGTAACTTTGTTTGAACAACAAGCCGCAAAAAACCCTGATCAAACTGCAATAGTTTTTGCAGATAGCAGCCTTACCTATCATCAGTTAAATCAAAAAGCCAATCAAGTGGCTCATTACCTAATTCAAAATCACCAAATTCAGCCAGACACCTTAATTGGTATTAGTGTTGAACGCTCTTTGGACATGATTATTGGTGTACTCGGTATACTCAAAGCAGGTGGCGCATACCTACCGATTGATCCCAATTATCCCCAAGAACGAATTAAGTTCATGTTAGAAGATTCTGGGACATCGGTATTATTCACCCAAAGTTTCCTCAAACACCAATTACCAACTAATCAACTAGAAAACCCACCTCAAGTAATTTGTTTAGATCAGGAAACGTTTGCTCAGGAGTCAAAAGAAAATCCCCTGTCTCAAAGTACACCCAATGATTTAGCTTATGTCATTTACACCTCTGGTTCTACAGGACAGCCCAAAGGGGTAATGATTGAGCATCGCGCAATTGTCAATTTAAGTTTGGTTTGGGCGCAAACTTTTCAAATTCAACCCCAAAATCGCTTGTTGCAATTTGGTTCTTTTAGTTTTGATTTGTCTATTGGTGAAATTGCCACTAATTTAGTCAGTGGTGCTTGCTTGTATTTGAGTGATAAAGAAACTCTGTTACCTGGCCAAAGCTTAGTTGACTTTTTAAGTGAAAACAAAATTACTCACAGTTTTCTTTCTCCTTCAGCCTTATCTGTCTTACCAAAGGTGAGCTTCCCTGATTTACAATGTGTGACTGTTGGTGGAGAGGCTTGTACTGCTGAATTAGTTAGTCAATGGGGAACAGAACAACGTTTATATAATTGCTACGGACCGACAGAAACCACTGTGACTGCGGCATTAGCTCCTTGTCAACCTAATGGCAAAAAACCACCTATCGGTCAACCAATATCTAATCTCCGCATCTATATATTAGATCCACACAACCAACCATTACCCCCAGGAATACCAGGGGAATTGTGCATTGCTGGTGTGGGTTTAGCCAGAGGTTATCTCAACCGCCCGGAATTAACTGCCGAAAAATTTATTGAAGTTGAATTATTCGGTAAAACTGAGAGGATTTATAAAACTGGTGATCTAGCCCGTTGGCTAACTGACGGCAATTTAGAATACTTAGGCCGCATTGACCATCAGGTAAAAATACGTGGTTTTCGGATTGAATTAAGTGAAATTGAAGCGACATTAGTTCAACATCCCAAAATTCAGGAAGCAGTTGTCACTGTTCGAGAAGAAACTGATCTCGATAAACGCTTGGTAGCTTATGTTGTACCAACAGCAACAGAAGACAACACAAACCCAGATGAATTGGTGGAATTGTGGGAAGACATTTTTAATACTAACTATGCTCACCAAACAACGCCCACTGACGACCCCACCCTAAATATAGTTGGTTGGAATGATAGCTACACAGGCCAACCCATTCCCCCAGGCGCGATGCAAGAATGGCGAGATACAACCGTTGAGCAAATTCTTGAACTTCAACCCGAAAGAGTTTGGGAAATCGGGTGCGGTTCAGGGATGTTATTGTTTAAAGTCGCACCCCATTGTCAGCATTATTTTGGTACAGATTTTGCGCCAGAGGCATTGCAGTACATATCACAATATCTAGAACAGCAGTCACTCCAAGAAAAAGTTACCTTAAAAACTGGTGCTGCTCATCAGTTTGATGGTATTGAAACCAATGCTTTTGACTTAGTAATCATCAATTCTGTAATTCAATATTTCCCCTCTTTAAATTACCTGTTGTCAGTTATTGAAGGGGCAATTAAAACTGTCAAGAATCAAGGCAAAATCTTGATTGGAGATGTGCGAAATCTCCACTTATTAGAGGCTTTCCACACCGCAGCCGATTTTTATCGCGCCCCTGATGATTTATCAATTCAGGACTTGCGCCAACAAATTCAAAACAGCATTCGCACCGAAGAAGAATTATTAATTGACCCTGATTTCTTTATCGCCCTCAAGCAAAGATTTCCTCGGATTAGTCATGTCCAAATTGAATTAAAATGGGGTTACAGTCATACGGAAATGAGCCGTTTTCGTTATGACGTTGTTTTGTACTTAGATCGGGCAGATATTACCCTGAAGCAACCGGAATGGTTAAATTGGCAAGAGCAACAGTTGAATCTGGAAACAATCGAGAGAATTTTAACCACCCAGCAACCAGACTTACTAGGGATTAAAAATATTCCTAATGCTCGTCTAATTCCAGAAATGGCGTTGTTAGAAAAAATTCCTCAATTAGATGGTACTGTCACCGACTTAAAAGCAGTAATTTCCCAAGCCCAATCAGGTATAGAACCAGAAACTTTCCGAAATTTAACGCGAGATTTGCCCTATAAGGCGTTTATTCAATATAGCTCCACAGGATTTGCTGATTATGATGTTGTGTTTCAACGCCACATTCCTGGAGAGGTGACAACACCAAAATTTGCGACAAAAGGCAATTGGCGACTGAAACCTTGGCAAAATTACGCCAACCAACCTTTACAATATCGCAACAGTCAATTAGATCCAGCTTTATTAGCAGAATGGCGGGATTTTCTGGGCAAAACTCTGCCTGATTATATGATTCCTAGCCATTTTGTGGTGTTGGAAAAACTGCCACTGACACCAAATGGCAAAATAAACCGTAAAGCCTTACCTGCACCAGATCAAATTGTCACCACAAAAAATATTGAATTACCTGTTACAGAAACAGAAAAATCCCTGGCGCAGATATGGGCAAGGTTACTCAAATATGAAGCCATAGCCCGACAAGATAATTTCTTTAACTTGGGAGGACATTCATTACTCGCTACCCAACTGTGTTATCGCATTCGTGACACTTTCAATATAGAACTGCCACTGCGTCAAGTATTTGAGACTCCCACCCTCATAGACTTGGCAAATTATATAGATAGTTGCCTTTGGGTTAATTCGACAACCACAGATATACAACCTTTAAACTCAGACGAAGAGGAAATTGAACTATGACCATAACACACAATCAGCAAATAGTTTCTTTAATGCTTCGTTTGCAGAACATGGGCTGCCGAATTTGGGCTGAAGATGATAAGTTACGGATTCGGACTAGCAAAAATGCCCTGACTGCGGAACTGAAGCAGGAAATTCAAAACCACAAAGCAGAGATTCTCACCTTCTTGAAAGCTGCTAAAACACAAGCTGTGATCACCGCAGAAATTCCTGCTTTAAGTGCTGACTCTCCCAAGCTTCCGTCCTTTGCTCAACAACGTCTCTGGCTATTAGCACAACTCCAAGGGTCATCAGCTACTTACAATATGCCGATCGCTTTACAACTGAACGGCAACCTGAATATTGATGCCCTACATTCTAGTTTGGCTTATCTGCTGAATCGGCACGAGAGTCTGAGGATGTATTTTCCTACAGTTGCCGGACAACCACAAGTTGCCATCCGCAGTTTAGACGAGATCACAGTTTTAACAGTACAAGATTGCCGGGAATTAGGGACTGGGAACAAGGGAGAGCTTGATTTAGATACCCAATGCCCAAATATCCAAGATTTAATTGACGCTCATGCACAAGAACACTTTGACTTAAATACTGGCCCTTTGTTTAAAGCTAAACTGCTGCAATTGGAGGTTTATCCTGAGCGAAGCCGAAGGGAGCAAAAATCTGTCTTGTCCATCAATATGCACCACATTATCAGTGATGGCTGGTCAATGGGAGTATTTTTGCGGGAGTTATGGCAGGCTTATATTGCTTATTCTCAAGGTCAAACCCCAACTTTTGCTCCTTTACCGATTCAATACAGTGACTATGCAACTTGGCAACGCCACTGGTTACAAGGAGAAGTATTAGAAAAGCAAATTGATTACTGGAAACATCAACTAGGTGATGCTTCCCCATTACTGGAATTACCTACTGATTATCCCCGTCCAGCGCAACAAAGTTACAGAGGCGATCGCTATATTTATTCTCTTACACCGGAATTAACTGCTGCTGTTAATGCTTTTAGCCAACAGCAAGGCGTAAGTTTATATATGACCTTGTTGGCTACTTTGAGCATTTTACTATCTCGTTACAGTCGGCAAGAAGACTTATGTATTGGTTCTCCCATTGCTAACCGCACCCATAGCCAGACTCAAGGGTTAATTGGCTTTTTTGTCAATACTTTGGTTATGCGTCAGCAAATCAAACTAGATCTAAGTTTTATTGAGTTTTTACAACAAACTCGCCAAACCTGTTTAGATGCTTATGCTCATCAAGACGTTCCCTTTGATGTGCTGGTAGAAAAGTTACGACCAGAACGCAGTATGAGCTATAACCCTTTATTCCAGGTCATGTTTACCCTGGAAAATAATGAAAGTCCAGATTTGGATTTATCAGGGTTAGACATTGAATGGTTGGGAGTTAAGGGTGCGATCGCTAAGTTTGACTTAACCCTGATGGTGATCGAAGATGATCATCAGTTAAATTGCTCTTGGGAATACGCCACCGATCTATTTGCAAGGGTTACTATCCAACGGATGGCGGAACAGTTTGCAGTTCTGCTTCAAGGAATTATTGATCATCCCCACCAATCAATCAATACTTTACCTTTGATGACAGGAGAAGAACTGCTAAAACTACAACGCTGGAATCAAACTCAAACCGATTATCCTGAAGATAAAACTTTAGCTCAACTATTTGAACAACAAGCAGCAAAAACCCCCGATCAGGTTGCAGTAGTTTTTGACGACTACAGCCTAAACTATCAACAATTGAATCAAAAAGCTAATCAATTAGCTCATTATTTACGGCAAAATTACCAAATTCAGCCGGACACTTTAATTGGTATCTGCGTTGAACGGTCTACAGAGATGGTGATTGGTTTACTTGCCATCCTCAAAGCTGGTGGTGCTTATGTGCCAATTGACCCTAATTATCCCCTAGAGCGGATAGGGTTGATGTTAGCAGATTCTGGGACATTGGTGTTACTGACTCAAAGTTTCCTCTTAGACCGATTACCTTTATCTCAACTGCAAAACCCACCTCAAGTAATTTGTTTAGATGAGGAAATTTTTGCTGGGGAGTCCACAGCAAATCCGCGTCCTCACAGTCAGCCGAATGATTTGGCTTATGTAATTTATACCTCTGGGTCTACAGGAACACCAAAAGGAGTAACAGTTCCTCAAAAAGCTGTTAATCGCTTGGTGTTGAACACTGACTATGTGCAGATCCAACCTACAGACAGAGTTGCTCAAGCTGCGAACATTGCTTTTGATGCTGCTACCTTTGAAATTTGGGGAGCGATCCTGAATGGAGCAACGCTGGTGGGAGTTAATCAAGATGTACTGCTTTCACCTCAGAAATTTGCTACGTACATCCGAGACACAGAAATTAGCATCCTATTCTTGACCACAGCTTTATTTAATCAGTTAGTTAGTGCTGTCCCTCAGATATTTAATTCTCTGCGATGTTTGTTGTTTGGTGGGGAGGCCGTTGATCCCAAAACAGTCGAGCAGGTACTTACTCAAGGTTCTCCCCAAAGATTCCTTCATGTATATGGGCCGACAGAAAACACCACATTTTCCTCTTGGTACTTGATAGAGGATGTACCAGCAAAAGCGATTACCATTCCCATCGGTAGGGCGATCGCTAACACCCAACTCCACATCTTAGACAAATATCTGCAACCTGTACCCATTGGTTTACCAGGAGAATTACACATCAGTGGTGCAGGGTTGGCGCGGGGTTATCTCAACCGTCCCGATTTGACTGCCGAAAAATTTATGGAAATTGAATTATTCGGCAAAACTGAGCGCATTTACAAAACTGGGGACTTAGTAAGATGGAAACCTGATGGCAATATCGAGTTTATTGGTCGTATTGATAACCAAATTAAACTCCGTGGTTTCCGCATAGAATTGGGTGAAATTGAATCAGTCTTGTTGCAATACCCTACTGTCAAAGAAGCAATTGTTACTGTACATAAAACTGAAAATAATCAGAGTTTAATTGCATATCTAACAGGAATTACCCCTGATTTATCGCCCCAATTGAAAAATTACCTGAAAACTCGTCTACCTGATTACATGATTCCTGCTCAGATCATGGTTCTAGACGAGTTACCCTTAACCCCCAATGGCAAAATTAACCGGCAAGCTTTACCTACTCCTAATATTGGGGTTCAAGGTTCATACACACCACCACGCAACAAAGTCGAAGCACAATTAGCGCACATTTGGTCTGCTATTCTGGAACGTCAAGAAATTGGCATTCATGATAACTTTTTCGATTTGGGCGGCCATTCTTTATTAGCAGTCAAATTACTCAATCTTGTACAACAAGAGTTTGGACAACAACTGGCTTTGAGCAGTTTATTTCAGAATCCTACTATTGCTCAACTAGCACAAACATTAGGTAATAGGGAGATGGAACAATCAAATTCTGATTTAGTACCGATTCAGCCTCTAGGAGATGCAACCCCCCTATTTTGTGTATCTGGCTCTAACGGACACAGCTTCTATTTTCGAGATTTGGCAATCAATTTAGGTATTGAACATCCTGTCTATGGACTCGATGCGCCAGGAAGAGATGGACTGAGCATACTTCCTCACTCAGTAGCCGACCACGCAAGTCAACTGATTTCCCAATTACGTCAACAGCAACCTCAAGGACCTTATATATTGCTGGGGTACTCTTCCGGTTGTAGTGTCGCTTTTGAAATAGCCTCCCAACTGGAGCAGCAAGGTGAAAAGGTGGGTTTGCTAGCTATCTTGGATGCGGGATTGGTTTCTAATCCGGAACATTTCAAAAATAGAGCAGATATTGATTGGATTTGGCAAATAATCCAACGCATCGAAGCTTTAAAAGGAGTTTCTCTCGGTTTAGAATACGCTAATTTAGCGGCTCAAAGCGATGACGAATCCCGTTGGGATTTGGCGGCAAGTTATCTATACCGTCATAATGCCCTACCGGAACACTCCAGCCTTGCTTTACTCAAAACTAATATGCAAGTGATGAGAGTGCAGACGCTCAATTACGTAAATTATCAGCCTGTTCATCGAATTTCTGCCCCGATTGTTTTATTCCGTGCTGAAGACGTGCCGGAAATAGTGGTGCGAGAACTCCAAGCACTGACCAATTACGATTTACCGGACTGGGGATGGCAAGCTTACACACCAAACCCTGTGAAGGTAATATCTGTACCTGGAAATCACGGACGGATGCTTTATGAACCGAATGTCACAACCTTAGCCTCACACTTACGGCTGATGATGATTTAATCAATAAATCACCCATAATCATCAACCTGACTTTTTTAATTTTGCATTTTAAATTGGGATAAAAAAATGAAAACTCTGCCAATCAAAATTTCTGATGAAACCTTGCGGGATGGAGAACAACAAGTTGGTATTTTTTTCTCTCTACCAACCAAACACAAACTTGCTCATCTGATTGCACAAACAGGAGTCAGTGGATTTGCCATCATGCCGAGTGTTTGTGAGCAAGAATCAGAGCTTGCCAAAACATTAATATCAGATGGATTAACTCATCTGATTACTGCTTCTACGATGATGGGAAAAGAGTACATTGATCAGGCGAAAAACTATGGAGTTAAGCGGATCATTCTCTTCCATGCTGTTTCTGATCGCTTGCTGTTTTTACGCAATCCCCATGTGCGTTTGATGAGCGAATACCAAGACAAAACCATTGATGACGATATCCCATCTCACATCATCAATAAAATTCGTCAAGATGCTCTTGATGTGATTGTGGAAAATCTGCGCTATGCCACACAAGTTGCAGGACTAAGAGTAGAATTTGCGGCTGAGGATGCTTCTAGAGCAGATTTCGACTTTTTAGTACAGTGTATCCGTTCATGCGGTCCTTATATTGAACATTTCCTACTGTGTGATACGGTGGGGGTTCTGAGTCCAGAAAAGAGCTATATCTGGATCAATGATTTATTGCAATCCACTACAGGGGTAGAATTAGGGGTACACTACCACAATGACATAGGGTTAGCTTTAGAAAATACTCTCCAGTCCGTGATAGCGGGAGCGACTACAATATCAGGAACATTTTGTGGTATAGGAGAGCGAGCCGGCAATGTTGCTCTAGAGCAAGTATTAAATGGGTTGCGTGTCCGTTTTGGTATTGAAGTGGAGGGTATAAACTATGATGCTGTTGAGGTAGTCACCAATTATATTGAGCAAATGGGGATTCGTCCTGCACACCCCTATTCTCAAACTGCACAAAGTCACCAATCAGGTATTCATGTCAACTCTCTGTTTCGTGATCCCCTGAGCTATGCTATATTTCCCCACAACGATGTAAATATTGTCTTTGGTAAGTGGAGCGGAGTCAGTAATTTTCAATATCTCTTTGAAAAACAACTGCAAAACCCTCAAACCAGACAAAAGTATGAGAAAATGCGTGCCGTCATCAAATCTATGGCGACAGAACAAGAACGCTATTTTACAGCCAGCGAAGTCTTAAAACTCTGGAAGGATGGTATCTTTGAATAGTCTATTTTGTAAATTGACCATTAACACTTACCATTAGACACATCCGAAAAAGAATGTAGAGACGTTTCATGGAACGTCTCTAGAAGGGTTTAAAATCACCCATATTTAATTTCTCGGACAGGTCTAATCATTAAAGACTCAGGATAATTTCGACTTCATCCTGATCATTAACATAGGAATGTAATGTTATTTTATTTGTGTTAGTCATAAGCCTGGCTTTTACTAACAAATAAATTATACGTTTATTAGCCCTTTTGTTCTCTGTTATCTGCTCCATAAGACTCAAATAATTTTTTACAGATGCAAGCTACAACTTTTATTAATAAATCCGCCAACGATAATTCTGCTTCAGGTACTAATCAATTTTGGAAAAATTTCCAAGCGGTTGTCGGTCCATATTGGTATCCTACAGATGCAAATGGTAGAGCATTTTCAGAGGTGATTCGCACTTATGGAATGTTGGCTCTTCTAGTATTATTAATTGTTGTTATGGTAGGTGCAACAGTTTTTAACAGCTTTGTTAACCGCTATTTAATAGATGTTATTACACAAGAAAAGGATTTAGAAAAATTTAGTGATTTATTATTGCTTTATGGTTTTGCGCTGGTTTTGGTAACAATTTTAGTAGGAATTTCTAAATTTGTTAGAAAAAAAATAGCTCTTGAATGGTATGAATGGCTGAATAGTCAAATTTTATCAAAATATTTCAATAATCGGGCATATTATAAAATCAATTTTCAGTCCGATGTTACCAATCCAGATCAACAAATATCACAAGAAATTGAGCCTTTAACTAAAGATTTTCTCAGCTTTTCAGCTACATTGCTAGAAAAAGTCCTAGAAATGACAGCTTTTTTAATACTGCTCTGGACGCTCTCTAAATTTGTAGCAGTTGCTTTAGTTTGTTATACAGTAGTTGGTAATTTAATTGCTATTTACTTGGCACAAGAATTAAACAAAATTAAGCAAGAAGAAGTTGAATCAAATGCAGACTATACTTACAGTTTAACTCATGTGCGTAATCATGCAGAATCAATAGCTTTTTTCCAGGGAGAATCACAGGAATTAAACATTGTTAATCGGAGATTTAATAGGATTGTTCAAAGTGTTAAACGCAAGATTGATTGGGAAAGAAGTCAGGATATTTTTAATCGAGGATATCAGGCGGTTATTCAAATATTTCCATTTATAGTATTTGGACCAATGCAAATTAGAGGAGAAATTGATTTTGGAGAAATTTCCCAAGCTGCTTTAGCTTGTAATTTGTTCGCCACAGCAATGGCTGAATTAATCAAAGAATTTGCCACTTCAGGAAAATTTTCTAGTTACATTGACCGTTTATTTGAACTTTCGGAAGCGTTAAAATCTGTCACTAAAGAACCGGAAAATGTCAGTATAATTAAGACGAAAGAGGAAAAGCGACTAGCTTTTGAGAATGTTACTTTACAAACTCCCAATTATGAACAGGTAATTGTTGAAGAGTTGTCGCTGAGTGTTCAACCTGGTGAGGGTTTATTAATTGTCGGTCCAAGTGGTAGGGGTAAAAGTTCTTTGTTGAGGGCGATCGCTGGTTTGTGGAACTCAGGGACTGGTCGTGTGATTAGACCACCCCTAGAAGATGTATTATTTTTACCTCAACGTCCTTATATTATTTTAGGAACTTTGCGAGAACAGTTACTCTATCCCCATACAACACGGGGAATGAGCGATCGCGCACTGGAAGCAATTTTAAAACAAGTTAATTTGCAAAACTTATTAAGTCGAATAGATAATTTTGATACAGAACTTCCTTGGGAAAATATCCTTTCTTTGGGAGAACAACAACGTTTAGCATTTGCACGTTTATTAGTTACTCGTCCTAGCTTTACTATTTTAGATGAAGCTACAAGTGCTTTAGATTTGAATAATGAAGGTAATTTATATCAACAATTACAAGAAACAAACACAACCTATATCAGTGTAGGACATCGAGAAAGTCTATTTAGTTATCATCAATGGGTTTTAGAACTTTCACAAGATTCTAGTTGGCGACTGCTATCTGTTGAGGATTATAGACAGCAAAAAGCACAAGAACTTACTACTGATAATTATGCTGAAAATTCTGGTATCACCATAGAAATTGTACCCAATAGTAAACCCGCAACTCAACCAGAAACATTAACAGTTTCTCCTGAAAATAGAGAAATTACCATAGATTTTGTATCTGATGATGAACCTGAAAATCAACCAGAAACATTAACAGTTTCTCCTGAAAATAGAGAAATTACCATAGATTTTGTATCTGATGATGAACCTGAAAATCAATCAGAAATATTAACAGATGCTTATGAAAATACAGAAATTCTCATAGATTTTGTATCTGATGATGAACCGATAAATCAATCAGAAATATTAACAGATGCTTATGAAAATACAGAAATTCTCATAGATTCTGTATCTGATGATGAACCGATAAATCAATCAGAAATATTAACAGATGCTTATGAAAATACAGAAATTCTCATAGATTCTGTATCTGATGATGAACCGATAAATCAATCAGAAAGATCAACAGCAGATACAGGTGAAATTGTAGGGCTTTCTCATCGAGAAATGCAGGAACTAACTGACTATTCACTGGGTACTGTCAGAAGCAAGGCCAGCAAAGGTCAAACCATTACTACGAAGGATGGTTCTACCTACCGCTATAATAAAGACTCAAAAGTTTTGAAATGGGTAAGAGTTGAACGGCTTGAAAATTAAGTAAATCAACATTAAAAAACTTAATATCCAGATCCCCTACTTCTTGAAGAAGTTGGGGATAGACCAGATTTAGATTTTACGTTGCTTTACTAATAACGACATTTACTTAAATATCTTAAATATCTTAAATGTCCTTGCTTTAACACTCATTTACTGATATATCTTTCTTTGATAGCTAACATAAAGTTCCTCTGAGGAAAACAGGAATATATTATGACAACAGCAACATTAACGAATATTGAAGCCTTGCCATTTTTCGCTCGCTTCTTGGCCGCAGAAGAAGAACCACCAGAAACACCAACACCACAACCAGAAGAACAGCCATTACCTCCTCCAATATTTACTTTCAAGTGGCCTTCTGATTGCGAAGATTGCTAAATATAGTGAATCTGAAATTGCAGAAATAGCAGCATCAAAAAATTGAAAACTTCTGTTTGTTTCTGAATAAATAGCCAGATATCAAAAATATTTAAGCGATCGCTGCTGGTTGAATATCCCCGAATTCTACCCGTTGGACAGCTACTATACAGGTGTCTACAAGAAATCGGGGATTTATAGCAGGTGACAGGTGACAGGTGACAGTAGAGATGGGGAGATGGGAAGATGGGGAGAAATATTTACCTTCTACCTCTTACAGCAGTTTCGAGGTAAATGAGGTACAAGGTTAACAGGCAGGATGTCTGTTCCACAAGGGTTTTATGATTTGAGTTTGTACCTCACTGGTATGAAATATGCTGTAAATCCTGACTCCTAAGCCCTAATGGAAAGAATTTTTTAGCAAACCATAGTTAATCAAACTTCAATTCAAAAAGTTTTTATGCACCTGTCTCGTGACATTGTTTTATTAATTACTCACAGTGGTGATTTTTTCACAATAGATAGAGTGGCTGAAGCATTGTTAAAAAAAGGGGTGCAACCATTTCGTTTAGATACTGATAGGTTTCCGCTTGAAGTACAATTAACAGCACATTTTGATAACAACAAAATCTATCACACTATAGAATATGGCGGCTATTCTATCAGTACAGAACAAGTACAAGCGGTGTGGTTGCGGCGAATATGGAAACCAAAACTAAGTGCAGACTTAGCTCCTAAGTTTCGAGAAGCTTGTATAAGAGAATCACAAGCCACCTTAAATGGTTTCTGGGATAGTTTGCGGAAAGCGCATTGGGTAGATAATTTAGAATGTATAAATGCTGCCAATGATAAGTTGCACCAACTGCGGGTTGCTACTGAGGTAGGTTTTGTCATTCCTCAGACTCTCGTTACTAACAAAGCTGAAGCTGCAAGAGAGTTTTTCCATCAAGTCAAAGGTAAGATGGTGAGTAAGTTATTAACTCCTTTATCCCAGACTATGGAATCTACTTCTTTCTTTCTTTATACCAGCGTGGTTAAAGAGTCAGACTTAGAAAATGCGGAGTCACTGCGTTACTGTCCGATGGTGTTTCAAGAGCAAATTCCTAAACAGTGGGAATTGCGGGTGGTGTATGTCAATGGTAAAGTATTTGTTGGTGCGTTAGATGCCAGTGTTTATGACACATCTAAAGTAGATTGGCGTAAACCTGGTGTTGATGTTGGTGTATGGCAACACTATGATCTTCCTGAACAAGTGCTGCGTCATTTGCAAATCTTTATGGATAAATTGGGGCTGTTGTTTGGAGCGTTAGATTTGATTGTTACACCATCAGGAGAATATATATTTTTAGAGATTAATCCTATAGGTGAATGGGGAATGCTAGAAAAAGATTTGGATTTGCCTATTGCTAAGGCGATCGCTGATACTCTAGTTTTATAATTACTAACAACTCAATAGTTCTCTAGTTGAGGCTGGTAATTGGTAATTGGTAATAGGTGATGAAATCCCTGTTTTCATCGTGTTCATCCTTTAATCCTGGACATCCTGATTCAGACAGTTAGCCTAACTAGCAACTCATACCAAGTTTAATTAAAAACATATATTTTATTTATGACAATTTTAATAGTCACATATAGCAACGACAATGAAAGTATTCCTTTAGTGATCAAAGCAATTGAAGATCAAGGAGAAACAGCATTTCGGTTTGATACTGACAGATATCCTACAGAAATCAAATTAGATATTTATCAAGGTGATATAGAACGGGTAATGATCACTGATGGGGAAAAGCAACTGGATGTGAGTGAAGTTGCTGCGGTTTGGTATCGCAGGATGCGCTATGGGGCAAAAATTCCCAACACGATGGATCAGCAATATAGAGAAGCATCAATTAACGAATCTCGCGCTACTGTTCGAGCTATGATTGCTAGTCTTCCTGGCTTTCATTTTGATTTGATGTTCAATGTAGAAAGAACTCATCATAAACAACTACAGCTACAAATAGCACGAAAAATAGGACTGCTTACCCCACGCACTCTGACGACTAACAACCCAGAAGCAGTTAAACAATTTGCCGCTGAATGTCATCAACAAGGTATAGTAACAAAAATGCTTTCTTCCTTTGCAATTTTTGGCGAACAGGGAGAACAGTTTTTTGTGTTTACAAGTCCAGTTAAAGATGAGGATTTAGAAAATCTGGAAGGACTGCGTTTTTGTCCGATGACGTTTCAAGAAAACGTACCCAAGGCGCTAGAGTTGCGGATAACTATTGTGGGACAGCGCGTATTTACAGCAGCAGTAAATTCTCAAAGTTGTGCAGGAGCTACCTATGATTGGCGTAAACAAGGGAGAGCATTAAAAGACGCTTGGCAAGCTTATGATTTACCGCCAGATATTGAGAAAAAACTACTGCAATTGATGGCTGAATTTGGTTTAAACTATGGAGCAATTGATATGATTGTCACACCTGATGGAGATTATGTTTTTCTGGAAATTAATCCAGTTGGGGAATTTTTCTGGTTAGAAATATTTGCACCACATTTTTTAATTTCTCAGGCGATCGCAGAAATTCTTCTAACTGGTAAAAATCAAAGTAATAGATAAGTAATAGATATAAATATCGAAATTATGCAAACTCGTAGCGTTACTGATCAAACACCATTTAATCCTTTTGCCACTGCTATACAACTTTGGCGGGATTTGAAATTAGTCGCTGGTCCTTATTGGTATCCAACAGAGTTAGGAACAAGAGCATTTTCTGAAGTGATTTATTCATGGGGAATGTTTATTCTGTTGCTGATATTAATCACTTCCGTTGTGGGTATCAATAGTCTTAGTAGCTTCTGGAATCGTTACGTTTTTGATATCGTCATTGAAGAGAAAAACCTAGAAAAGTATCTAGGTACATTATGGATATCTGTTCTATTTATCGTTGTCACTGTACTTTTAGTAGCATTTTCTAAATATATTAGAAAGAAAATAGCTATGGATTGGTACAAGTGGTTGAATAATCATATTTTAACTAAATATTTGAGCAATCAAGCCTATTATAAAATCAATTTTAAGTCTAAAATTACTAATCCAGATCAACGCATAGCCCAAGAAATTGAACCTATTACCATCAATGCGTTGAGATTTTCCACTACTTTTATAGAAAAATTCATGGATATGATTGCTGCTGTAATCATTCTTTGGACTATTTCTTCACAAGTGGCAATTTATCTCATCGTTTATACAATTGTCGGTAATATATTGGCGATTTTTTTAAGTCAAGAATTAGCGAAAATTAATCGAGAAGAACTAGCATTTAAAGCCGATTTTAATTATTGTCTAACTCATGTGAGAAATCATGCGGAATCAATTGCTTTTTTCCAAGGAGAAACCGAAGAATTAAATATTATTAAACGTAGATTTGAGAATGTGCTGAAAAATTCAGAACGGAGGCTAAATTGGGAAAGAGGGCAAGATATTTTTAACAGTGCTTATCAGTCAGCAATTAGTTTATTTTCTATGTTTACGCTGACACCTTTATTTATTCAAGATCAGATTAATTATGGAGAAATTAGCCAAGCTACATTTTGTAGCTTTATGTTTTCCAATGCTTTAGGTGTATTAATAGCTGAATTTGGTAACTCAGGCAGATTTTCTAGTTATGTCCAAAGGTTAGCGGAATTTTCAGATGCGTTAGCATCGGTAAGCAAAAAACCTGAGAATTTGGGTACTTTTGGTACTATTAAAGTCCTAGAAGAACCCCGTTTAGGGTTTGAGGATTTTACTTTAAAAACACCCAATTATGAACAAGTGATAGTTGAAGATTTATCATTATCTGTTCCCCCAGGAGAAGGGTTATTAATAGTTGGTGCTAGTGGTAGGGGTAAAAGTTCTTTGTTGAGAGCGATCGCAGGTTTATGGAATGCAGGAAGTGGTAGGTTAGTTAGACCTGCATTAAAGGAAATGTTATTTCTTCCCCAACGTCCTTATATAATTTTAGGAACTCTACGTCAACAACTACTTTATCCGCATCCAGATCGGGAAATGAGCGATCGCCAACTAGAAGAAATTCTGCATCAAGTGAATTTACAAAACCTGCTCACCCGCGTCAAGAGTTTTGATACAGAAGTGGCTTGGGAGAATATTTTATCATTAGGAGAACAGCAACGTTTAGCTTTTGCTAGATTATTAATTTCTTTGCCTAGCTTTACTATTTTAGATGAAGCGACCAGTGCTTTAGATTTAAAAAACGAAGAAAATTTATATTCTCAATTACAAGCTACAAACACAACTTTTATTAGTGTGGGACATCGAGAAAGTTTATTTGCTTATCATCAATGGGTACTAGAACTTACAGAAAATAATCATTGGCAACTCTTACCAATTGCAGATTATAAGCGCCAAAAATCAATTTCTCTAACTACTTCATCAAGATAAGCTGTTGTGCATTTAATTTGTATAAGTAAGTGGAACAGGCATCTTGCCCGCTAAATGTCTAATTTATCTCTTTGGAAACTGCTGTAAATTTGGAAAATAACTGAAAATAAAACTTATGCTCACCCAAAAGCCAAAACAATTTATTAATTATAAAAGCATCAAAATTTATGAAAGAACCTATCAATTACCAGTTCTAAAAAATCCTGCTGTAAAAACACTACAAAAGAAAATTCGTGACCGTCAAAAATTAATTAAAGAAGGTGTTCGTTATCATTATATTGCTGGAATAATTAAACGTAAAACAGCAATTACTCAAGGGGAAATTTTAGCAGAAATTCAATTATTTATCATAGATTATAATCAGATTATTGATTTTCTGGAAAATTATCAGGAAAGTTATCAGGGTTTTTTGTTAACGTTGATGGATAATTTAAAGAAATTATTTCAAGCAAAATATTTAGAAATCAGAAATCTCGAAGATGCCCGAAGTAAATTAGAACTAAAAAATCAACAAAATCCGCGGATCTTAAATGAACTCAGATGGGAGAAAAAAGAAAATTTTAAAGCTGTTATCATCTTGAGTAATGCTTATTTATTAACTTTAGAGAAAATTAAATTAATTAGTGAAGGTATTAGTAAACTGGCAGAAGACACTAAGAATCAAAGAAAAATTGTACAACAAATAGTTAAAGATTTAGCAGTATATCAAGAAATCTACGAGTATCAACAAAAAGCTTATAAAATTCGTCAAGAAATAGCTAAACTTGCCCATAATGCCATTAATTTTGAAGATTCTATTCAAGATTATTTTAGTCCTTTTCAATCTTTAATAGATGAAGTGATGAAAGTAGATGAATATTTTTATGCAACTGTGGGAGATATTAAAAATCTAGGGGAAAATATTTTAAATTATCAGTCCAATTTATTTACAACCGAAGACAATGAAGCCTTTTCTCAAACTTTTCTTGATTTTATGGTAAAAAGTTATGAGAAAAATTCTCGATTAAAAGATGTTTTAATTCAATCTCAATTATTAAATTGGCAAAGCCCAAATTTTGATACCAGTGAAAATGGCTTATTCTTGGGTCAAGGTATTGATTTAATCTCAAATTATATATCTCAACAAATATCTCAACAAATCCAAACTCTAGACAAAGCAGAAGTAAATCTTGTCTCTACATCATCTCTAGTTACGACTCAAAAGACAGAATTAATGGAAGTAGCTAATAATCAGATTAGTTCCCAACCAGAATTTTTGATAAATCAAAATATTGACTATACAAAATTGCGGGATCTGCTGGCAGAAAATAAATGGCAAGAAGCAGATATTGAAACTGCTAAATTAATGCTTAAAGTTATGCAAAAAAATTACTGGAATGAAGTTTATCAAGAAGATATTGAGAACTTTCCTTGTCAAGACCTGCATATTATTGACCGACTTTGGGAACAATACAGTTATGGTTATTTTGGGTTTAAAATTCAACAAACAATCTGGAGTGAAATGGGTGGTCAAATAGACTATGAAACAGAAAAGAAATTAGGCGATCGCCTGGGTTGGCGCAAAGATGGAAAATGGTTAGATTATGAAGATTTAACTTTTCAATTATCTCCAATGACACCGATGGGACACCTACCAGCTAAATGGTTACACTATGAACCAAACAACCTCAAATTATCCTCATCATCATCTACAGAAAACCAGTCAATGGCAGCTTGGCGGGTAAAATCTTGGTTAATTTGGCAGATGCACTTATTCTTTTCTCGTGTCAAAATTTGTTAAAGAAAAACAAGGTTAGATTATTCCTAAATCAATAATTCCTCATGAACTAGACTGGTAACTGTTAATATTATTTACCAATATATTATCAATCTTGTGGGGTGGGCATCCTGCCCGCCCTTGTGTACTTCACTCACATAAAATAAACTATAATTTATATAGGATATAGGATAAATAGGATTGTTGCAGGATTTTTTATGACTACATCTTCAACATTAAAACAATTAAAATCAGAATTGATCACACCAGAAAACTTTCAACCCTATGGACAAGTAATATTTGCCAGCAAAGATGGGAAATCTTTTGATTCAGAAGACGCACAATTAAATTTACAAAACGGTATTCCTCGTTTTTATATTATGCGTTTGCACAATAAAGGAACAAAGTTTCATAAAATTACCCGTCATACCCAATGTACTCAATGTTTAGGTTCTTTAGAAGGAAAAAATTGGTTTATGGCAGTTTGTCCACCTAAAAACGACATTAACAAACCTGTATTAGAAAAACTTGCTGCTTTTCGTATTCCTGGAAATTGTTTTATTAAATTAGAAGTTGGAACTTGGCACGCAGGACCATATTTTGATCATGATTTTGTAGACTTTTATAATTTAGAGTTAAGTGATACAAATGTGGTAGATCATTTCACTCATGATTTTCTCAAAAGTCATCAGTTAGAATTTGAAATGGTTTCAACAATGGACAATTAACAATGGATAATTGACAATTTTCTCAGTAGAAAAATTTTTCTCTTGTCTTCTTAAATTGTCAATTATCAATTATCAATTACCGTCTAAGTTCCCAACATTTGTAAATTATGCAAAGTTGAATAAAGTCCACCTTGTGCTATTAATTGTTCGTGACTTCCTTGTTCAATTAATTCTCCCCGCTTCAATACAAAAATTCGGTCTACATTCCTAATAGTTGACAAACGGTGAGCAATAATAATTGCCGTGCGTTTGATTAAAAGTTGATTTAATGCTTGTTGAATTAACGCTTCTGTTCCCACATCTAAATTAGCTGTAGCTTCATCTAATACCAAAATTTGCGGGTTACGAATAGCAGCCCGCGCAAAGGCTAAAAGCTGTTTTTCTCCACTAGAAATATTTGTTCCTCTTTCTCTTAATTGGGTATCATATCCTTGAGGTAATTGCTGAATAAAATCAGCAACATTCGTTTTTTGTGCTGCTTGTTCAATTTCTTCCAAGGTGTAACTATCCCCTAAAGTAATATTACTTTTCACATCACCAGCAAACAAAAAAGCCTCTTGCAAAATTACCGCCATATAACGCCGCAGTTCTGCTTGTGGTATTTCCCGAATATCAATACCATCAATCAAAATACGTCCTTTTGTTGGTTCATAAAGCCGACATAACAGCCTGATAATTGAACTTTTACCCGCCCCAGTAGGTCCGACTAAAGCTATTTTTTCCCCTGGATGAATGATAAAGTCTAGATTTTTAATGACATAATCATCATCTTTGTAAGCAAACCAGACGTTTTCAAATCTAATTTCTCCTAATTCTGGTGCAGTGTTAAAATTCTGTGCTTCTAAATCTCTAATTATCTCATCTATATAACCAAATTGATTATCTAAAATTGATAACCGAGGGTTACTTTTATCTTTGATTTCTACTGGTTCATCTAAAATACCAATAACTCTTTCAATAGCAGTAAAACCAGCTTGAATAGTTGTAAATTTCTCAGCAAAGTTTTGCAGAGGAAAAAATAATTTTTGCCCATATAAAACAAATGCAGATAAAATACCAAAGCTGAGATTATCCCTTAAAATTAGTAAACTGCCTACCCACAATACACCAGCAATAGCAATTAAACTAACCCATTCTAAAGTAGAGGAAACAGCAGAATCATACCAAATGCTAGTATCAACTTCTGCAACATATTTTTTATTAGTCTCTCTAAATAATTCTGCGTTAAATTTTTCTCGGCGAAATAACTGTACTACATTTACACCAACAATATTTTCTTGTAGTTGTGAATTGAGTTTTGATAGTTCTTCTCTAGTTTTATAGTTGGCTTGACGATATTGTTTTTGAAAGTAAATAATTAAGCAGGAAATTGGTAGCAATATAAGTAGTAATAGAATCGCTAGTTGCCATTGGATAGAAAACATAAAACCAATAATTAGCAACATAGAAAATAAATCAGCAAAAATTCCGACAGCACCAGTAGCAAAGACATCTCCTAAACTTTCAACATCGCTGGTTAGTCTAGTAATTAGTTTACCTACGGGTGTGCGATCAAAATATTTAACTGCTAATGATGTCACATGATGAAATAAGTCTTTACGAATTTCTGCTGTTATTTTCTGTCCTAATTTCTGTACTAAATAACCCTGATATCCTGTCAGCAATAACTTGATAATAATTGTTATCAAGAATAATCCTTGAATGATAGTTAAACCTTCATATAAAGAACGATTTTTGATAAATTCATAAACACTGGGTTCTTGACGAATTAAAGATATTGCTTGTCCAATTAATAACGGTTGAACAGAGTTAGCAATACCAAGAGGTATGAGCAAAAACATTGATACTACTAATAAACCCACGCTACGGCGAGCATAGGGTAATAAACGCAAAAATAACCGCCAGTCATTTTGATTTTGGCGGGATTTTTCTGGAGATTTCTTTTTATTTGGATAGATGCTCATGTTATCAATTATCAGCTATCAATTATCAGTTATCAGTTATCAGTGATAACTGACAACTGACATTATCTCATGGTAACAAACTCTTCCGCTGAACTCGGATGAATACCGACTGTAGCATCAAAGTTAGCTTTGGTTGCACCCATTTTAATGGCGATCGCCACTCCTTGAATAATTTCTGCCGCATTTGTACCTACCATCTGCGCCCCCAATACTTGATCAGTATTTTGATCAACCACTAATTTCATCATGGTTTTTTCTTCTTTACCCGCTAAAGTATAATACATGGGACGGAAACGAGAGCGATAAATTTTCACTGCATCACCATATTTTTCTCGCGCTTCTGCTTCAGTTAAACCCACTGTAGCCGCTTCTGGTGTGGTAAAAATCGCTGTGGGAACGTTTTCATAACTCATGGTGCGAGATTTGCCACCAAATACCGTATCAGCAAAAGCTCTACCTTCATTAATTGCTACGGGTGTTAAGTTAATATTATCCGTACAATCCCCCACTGCATAGATATTTTCTTCGTCTGTACGGCTATATTTATCAACTACAATTGCTCCATTTTTGAGTTGAATTTTGGTATTTTCTAAACCCAAGTTTTGAGTATTTGGTTTCCTTCCTAACGCCGCTAAACTCACCGCATCCACAACCACAGTATCCTCAGACTCGCCATCTTTGCGAACTTTGACTTTGATTCCTTCTGCGTCTTTTTCAAAGCCAATTATTTGAGTGTGATTGAGAATTTTTACCCCGTGGTTTGTCATTCCTTGTTGAATTTCACTTCGCAAATCATCATCAAACCCACGCAAAATCATATCCGCACGAGTGATCTGGGTAACTTCTGTTCCCAGTCCATTCATGATACAAGCAAATTCTGAACCAATATAACCACCACCTAAAATCACCATCCTTTTTGGTTGTGTTTTCAGGTGAAAGATCTCATCAGATGTAATAGCATTTTCAATTCCAGGAATATCCGGTTTTGTTGGCTTTCCACCCACAGCAATTAATATTTTATCTGCTGTAACTGTTCTTTCACCTACTACAATTGTATGGTTATCAATTAATTTTCCATATCCTTGTAAAATCTCAACTTGGGAATTATCCAACATTTTTTGATAAATTCCATTCAGACGATCTACCTCATTATTAACTGCGGTAATCATCTTTTCCCAATCTAGAGAACTTTTAACAGCACTCCAACCATAGCCTACAGCATCAGTAAATAATTCGGGAAAATGAGAAGCATAAACCATGAGTTTTTTAGGCACACAACCACGGTTTACACAAGTTCCACCCAGTCTATCAAACTCGGCAATTCCTACTTTCGCACCATATTCCGCCGCCCTTCTTGCAGTCGCAATACCACCAGAACCAGCACCAATTACAAATAAGTCAAATTCGTAGGTCATAACAATTTTAGATTTTAGATTTGGGATTTTATTGATTAATCATTAGTGATTAGTTATTAGTCATTAGTTATTTTTCCCAATCACCAATTACCAATCACCAATTACCAATCAACTATTTCACACTTTTGAGGTAATTTAACATGGTGTCTGCATCTGACACTTCAAAAGGATCGGTGGGACAATTATCATCAAAACCAGGCTCAATAAACATTTTTTCAATTTTGCAGTTATTAACTACCATTGAGTAGCGCCAAGACCGCATTCCAAAGCCCAAGTTAGCTTTATCTACTAACATTCCCATTTTCCGGGTAAATTCGCCATTGCCATCGGGTAACAAGAAGACATTGTTCGCACCTTGTTGTTTACCCCATTGGAACATCACAAAGGCATCATTTACAGATATACAAATTATTTCATCAACTCCCAAAGCTTTAAATTCGTTATAGAGTGCTTCGTAGCGAGGTAGGTGGGAGGTGGAACAAGTGGGAGTAAACGCACCAGGTAATGAAAATACTACTACACGCTTACCAGCAAACAGTTCTTCAGTGGTGCGATCTTGCCAACGGAAGGGGTTGGGTCCACCAATGGACTCATCACGAACACGGGTTTTAAAGACAACGTTAGGAACGGTTTCGATTACAGCCATGTTGACCTCTTGATGTTTTGATGTGTGAAATTGTGTTTGCTTTTTGTCTCTATCTCAGAATAATTCTGATTTAATAAAAATTCAATAGTTATAAATACTTAATTTTTATAAAAAGTAACATATACTATAATGTGCTAAACTATAATTAGGGTTAAATCTCTATAAATACGGCAATAGTTATGCAGGAAAAAGCAAACGCAATTATTCAAACCTTAAAATCCAAGGGTTTGCGGGTGACACCTCAGCGCTTTGCGGTCTATGCAAATTTGTTATCTCGCACAGATCACCCAACTGTTGAGCAAATACTGACTGATTTAAATAAAGATTTTCCTGTTTCATCCCAGGCCACTATATATAGTTCTCTACAAGCACTCAGAGAAGTGGGACTGGTGAGGGAAGTATTATTGCAAGAGGGGGTATCTCGTTATGATGCTAATGTTCAACCCCATCATCACTTTTGCTGTCAGTCTTGCGGTGCTATTGAAGATATAGCTTGGGATACATTTCAATGTATTGAGTTAAAAAATCTCCGTCCTGGTTTGCAGGGAAAAACCTACGAGGTTACAGTTCAGGGAGTATGTGATGCTTGCGAGGAAAGTAGCGATCGCTGTTAGTAAAATAGGGTTTGCTGAATAAATGGGAAAACATTACAGTTAAAGAATTTGAGCTATTTTGACTTTCAAACAATGCAAGAGTTTTGAGGGTAAAAATTAAAAAATCTTGCACAACAGCTTAAAAATTAAAACTTACCCACTGTCTAAAACTGTCACCTGTCAACTATCCTCACGACATGATATGACAATCACCTCTCCCTGAAAGGAAGAGGATTGAAAAAGCAGAATTTTGGGTTTTTACACCTTTCAAGGGGAGGTTTTAAACCTTGAATAAAACAATTGTCAATTGTCAATTATCAATTATCAATTATTAACTCTTAGCTGTTCCACCACTTTGTGTAAATTACCCATATTCAAACGATAGCTCAAAGGATGAACAATTAACCTCGCCGTACTTTCATACAAAGTCGCAATTTCCACTAAACCATTTTCCCGCAAAGTTCGTCCTGTAGAAACTATATCGACAATAGCTTCAGACATACCCGTAATCGGTCCTAATTCCACCGAACCATACAAAGGAACTATTTCAATCGGTAAATCTAAACTTTGAAAATACTCCCGCGCACAATTAACATATTTAGAAGCAACTCGACCATGAGCAGGTAAGTCTAAAGGAGATTTGTAAGAACTAGAAGCTTTTACCGCCACAGACATCCGACAATAACCAAATTGCAAATCAACTAATTGTCCAACCTGCGGTTTTTTCTCTCGTAGCACATCATAACCCACAATACCCAATTGCGCCTGACCATATTCCACATAAACAGGTACATCTTGCGCTCGTACTAACAGACCTTTAGCTTGTCCACTAGCATCAGGAATTTGTAGTTGGCGGTTTCCAGCATCTAAAAAACCACTAAAGTCCAATCCCGCAGATTGCAGCAAGCGGATGCTATTTTTAAGTAATTCCCCTTTTGGTAGTGCGACAGTCAGCATTATTTTTTTTGATATCTTTGTCTTTGCGGTTTATTATCTCACCACAAGCAACATGAGAATTTTATTAGTTGATGATGAAATCGAACTCACAGATCCCTTGAGTCGTGTCTTAACTCGTGAAGGTTATACTGTGGATGCTGCTTATGAAGGAATAAGCGGCAGACAACTGGCACAAACTAAAACCTATGACTTATTAATTTTAGATTGGATGTTGCCAGGAAAAACAGGCTTAGAAATTTGTCAAGAATTACGCACTCAAGGTAAAACTACCCCTGTACTATTTCTCACCGCTAAAGATACCTTAGATGATCGGGTGCAAGGTTTAGATGCAGGTGCAGATGATTATTTAGTTAAACCTTTTGAACTGCGGGAGTTACTAGCAAGAGTCCGTGCTTTGTTACGTCGTTCTAGTTTTGATGCTTACAGTACCACAGTCGGACGCTTAGTAGTAGCTGATTTAGAACTGGATGTAGAAAATCAGATAGCCTATCGTCAAGGGAGAATAATTGAGCTATCGCAAAAAGAAAGCCATCTACTCAAATATTTTATGGAAAATGCAGGACAGTTACTTACACACAGCCAAATTATGCAACATTTGTGGACAGATGACGAACAACCAGAAAGTAATGTCATTGCTGCCTTAATTCGCCTGTTACGTCGTAAGATTGAGATAGGTGGAGAATCTGCACTAATTCACACCGTTTACGGTAAAGGGTATCGTTTCGGATCTACGGTGATCGAATAATACAAAACTTAACCATAATTTTTCTTGTAAGAATTACTAATTTGGTATATTTTTCTATATAAAAATAAATAGTTTGGATAAATTAATGTACAAACTTATCTTTATAACCAAGAATTAATTGCTAATAAACGAGTGCTAATAGTTGACGATAATATCATCAATCGCCAAGCCTTGATGTTACAATGTCAGTCTCTGGGTATGATAACTGCTAATGCTATGCAAGGAGATCGGGAAAAATGCCTGGCAGCGGGGATGAATGACTACACTACAAAACCAATTAGAATTGATGATTTAACAAACGCTTTACGTAATTGTCAAAAACAAGGTGTGAGTAATATTGAAATTGTTGAAAATATGCCTAATAATATACTTGATGCTTCGGCTTTAAAAGAACTGAAAGACATTATTTGCAATAATGACGCAGAACAATTTATAGAAATAATACAATGTTATTTGGAGGATACGCCTCAGCGTTTGCAGTCGATTCAGGATGCTATTACTCAAGGAGACGCAAAAACACTACAATTAGAAGCTCATGCTCTCAAATCTAGTAGTGCTATTGTCGGTGCTAAGACTTTATCTGAATTTTGTAAAGATTTAGAAGATTCTGGTCGTAATAAAAACTTAGCAGAAGCCCCATCAAAATTATCCAAAGCAATGACAGAATATCAAAGAGTTGAAGCAGCTTTACAGCTAGAATGTAAGTAATAGGCAAGAGGCAAAAGGCAGGATCGAAGACGTTTTGAAGGTACTTGACTTTTCTGTATGTACTTTGTTTCTAGTCATTATACTTCATTTAATTGATTGAATTTATTGAATTATTCTTATGCTTTCACTGTCCCCCACTCTTCAAGCTCGACTTTCCCAACCTTTAAAAATCGGCTCATTTGAAGTCAAAAGCCGGGTGTTACAATCACCATTATCCGGGGTGACAGATTTGGTATTTCGGCGTTTAGTGCGGCGTTATGCACCAGATTCAATGATGTATACGGAAATGGTAAACGCCACGGGGTTGCATTATGTCAAACAACTACCAAAAATTATGGAGGTAGACCCCAACGAACGCCCTATTAGTATTCAGTTATTTGATTGTCGTCCTGATTTTTTAGCCGAAGCAGCAGTTAAAGCAGTAGCAGAAGGTGCGGATACTGTTGATATTAATATGGGTTGTCCAGTTAATAAAATCACTAAAAATGGTGGTGGTTCTTCCTTATTAAGACAACCGGAAGTAGCTGAAGCTATTGTGCGGGAAGTTGTGAAAGCTGTTGATGTTCCCGTAACCGTGAAAACCCGCATTGGTTGGAATGATAAAGAAATTACCATTCTTGACTTTGCTAAAAGAATGGAAGATGCGGGTGCAAAAATGATTACCGTGCATGGTAGAACCCGCGCTCAAGGTTACAATGGTAACGCTCGTTGGGAATGGATAGCCAAGGTAAAAGAAATCTTATCTATTCCTGTAATTGGAAATGGGGATATTTTCTCAGTTGAAGCGGCGGTAAGATGTTTAGAAGAAACCGGTGCAGATGGGGTGATGTGTTCCCGTGGAACTTTGGGTTATCCGTTTTTAGTCGGTGAAGTTGACCATTTCTTAAAGACTGGGGAATTATTACCAGCGCCCACACCCATAGAACGTTTACAATGTGCCAGAGAACATCTTTATGCTTTATGGGAGTATAAAGGCGATCGCGGAGTTCGTCAAGCCCGTAAACATCTCACCTGGTATGCTAAAGGTTTCACGGGTGCAGCAGACCTGCGCGGACAATTAAGTTTAGTAGAAACCGTGCAACAAGGTTTAGATTTAATTGATAAAGCAATAGAAAAAATATCCTCCGGTTATGAACCAGAAGATTGGGGACTGGGGACTGGTGACTGGTGACTGGGAAAAAATTTTAGATTTTAGATTTTAGATTTTAGATTGGAGTTATTTGTATTCTTCCCAATCACCAATCACCAATCACCAATCACCAATCACCAATCACCAATCACCGCTTACTTACTCTCAGTAAAATCAGCATCAATCACATCATCACCACCACCGGAAGGAGGAGTAGAACCACCACCAGCACCGGGACCTTCAGCACCAGGAGCAGCACCACCACCAGCTTGTTGATAGATATTGCTACCTACTGCAAACAACGCTTGTTGCAATTCTGGTGTGAGTTTCTTGATTTGCTCATCATCTTCCTTAGCTACTGCTTCCCGCAAATCTTTCACCAAAGCTTGAACCTTGGTTTTATCAGCTTCTGGAACCTTATCACCTAATTCTTCCAATTGCTTCTCAGCTTGGTAAGCTAAAGAGTCAGCTTGGTTCTTGCGTTCAATTTTCTCACGACGTTCTTTGTCCGCAGATGCGTTGCGTTCAGCTTCCTGTACCATGCGTTCCACATCATTTTTATCCAAGGTGGAAGCACCAGTAATGCTGATAGATTGTTCCTTACCAGTTCCCTTATCTTTTGCAGTAACGTTGAGGATACCGTTAGCATCAATGTCAAAGGTAACTTCAATTTGAGGTACACCACGGGGAGCAGGAGGAATACCATCTAAGCGGAAAGTTCCCAAACTCTTGTTATCGTTAGCAAACTCCCGTTCACCTTGCAGAACATGAATTTCTACGTTGGTTTGACCATCAACCGCAGTGGAGAATACCTCAGATTTTTTGGTAGGAATAGTTGTGTTACGAGGAATAATCTTGGTCATCACTCCACCCAAGGTTTCCACACCCAAGGATAGAGGAGTTACGTCTAACAACAAGATACCTGTAACGTCACCAGCAAGCACACCCGCTTGAATAGCAGCACCCACAGCTACCACTTCATCAGGGTTAACGCTTTGGTTAGGGTCTTTACCCAACACCCGTTTTACTACTTCCTGAACTGCGGGAATACGAGTAGAACCACCAACTAAAACAACTTCATCAATATTGCTCTTGTTTAACTTAGCATCTCTGAGAGCATTTTCTACAGGAATGCGACAACGGTCAATTAAATCGGAACAAAGTTCTTCAAAAGTTGCACGAGTTAAAGTAGTATCCAGGTGTTTTGGACCATCCTGGGTAGCGGTAATGAAGGGAAGGTTAATTTCCGCTTGGGTAACGCTGGATAGTTCAATTTTGGCTTTTTCCGCAGCTTCAGTCAGACGTTGTAAAGCTTGTTTATCTTTGCGGAGGTCAATACCTTCTGCTTTTTTGAATTGTTCTGCTAAGAAGTCAACTATTTTTTTATCGAAGTCGTCACCACCCAAGTGGGTATCACCAGAGGTTGCTAATACTTCAAATACACCATCACCAACTTCTAATACAGATACGTCGAATGTACCACCACCTAAGTCAAATACCAGGATGGTTTCGTTGCTCTTTTTATCAAAACCGTAAGCTAGAGAAGCGGCGGTAGGTTCGTTGATAATCCGTAATACTTCAATACCAGCGATTTTACCAGCGTCTTTGGTTGCTTGACGTTGGGAGTCGTTGAAATAAGCAGGAACGGTGATAACTGCTTGGGTAACGGTTTCACCCAGATATTTACTAGCGTCTTCTACCAGTTTGCGGAGAACTTTAGCGGAAATTTCTTCTGGTGCAAATTGCTTACCAGCACCGGGAGAATCTAGTTTAACGTTACCACTGCTGCTGAGAACTTTATAAGAAACTTCTGTAGCTTCGTTGGTAACTTCGTCAAAACGGCGACCGATGAAACGTTTTACAGAATAAAAAGTATTTTCGGGGTTCATCACCGCTTGACGTTTAGCGATTTGACCTACTAAATTATCACCATTTTTCGCAAACGCCACAACAGATGGTGTGGTTCTAAAACCTTCAGCGTTAGCAATTACAGTGGGTTTACCACCTTCCATCACTGCTACGCAAGAGTTAGTTGTACCTAAGTCAATTCCTACTACTTTTGCCATTTTGGGTGCTGCTTCCGTATAACTACAAATGAATGGGATTATAAAGGACTAAATGTTTGAACCTTATATTTGAACCTTATGTTTGAACCTTTTGAACCAACTGATTGAAAATAAGCAGTCAGTCCAGCATGGTTGCGCTAGTCTGGGGTGAAAACCACAAGTTACGCTGATATATATACTGAACTTATGTAGCCAGTCCATGAAGGGTGGTTTCCCGAACCTCCCGAACCTTGGATGGGACGGTTTATTTTAAAGGTTGTTTTTAGTTGGTTCATGGATTGAACTGCTGTTACTCTGAATAATGTATGAGAATTAATACGTTCAGGAATTGGGGTGAACCGTAATTTCTAAGTCGTATTTGCCGTCAAAGTGGGATAATGGTGATTGGTGACTGGTGATTGGTGATTGGTGATTGGGGAGAGAATAAATAATGATGGTAAATCAGCAACAAGTAGGTCAACATAATTAAAAGTAAAATAGAAGTGTATAAAGTGGACATATCCCTGATTTCTTAAAGAAGTTGGGGATATGGATATTACGTTTTTTCAGGTTCAGTTACTTAGCAAAAGTAAAATTTTCCCAGTGGCAATTTCCCAAATCTCAATTATCCATAGTGAAAACTGACAGCATATTTTACCGACTTTTTCAAGAGTTTCCGAGTATATTTTTTGAATTAATTGGTCAGAAAACACAAACCGCAGCGGCCTATAAATTCTCATCTGTGGAAATTAAACAAACCGCTTTTCGCATAGATGGGGTTTTTCTACCAAAACAAGATGTACAAAACCCGATTTATTTCGTGGAAGTGCAGTTTCAAGACGATGCGCGAATTTATTACCGTTTATTCTCGGAAGTTTTTTTATACCTACGTCAATATCAACCTCAAAATCCTTGGAGGGGGGTTGTTATTTATCCCAGTCGCAATTTAGATACAGCAGATACTCAACATTACAGTGAATTTTTCACCAGTCAGCGTGTCAGCCGAATTTATCTAGATGAACTGGGTGAAAGTGCATCTTTACCCATTGGTATTGCTACGATAAAATTAATCATCGAAGATGAAAACAAAACAATTACCACAGCTAAAGAGTTAATCAACAGAACCAAGCAGGAAATCAATCATGACAAACAACGACAGTTATTAGAATTGGTAGAAACTATCTTGGTTTACAAGTTTCCTAGAATGAGTAGAAAGGAGATGGAAGCTATGTTTAGTCTAAGTGATTTGAAACAAACAAAGGTTTATCAAGAAGGACGTGAAGAAGGACGTGAAGAAGGACGTGAAGAAGGACGTGAAGAAGGAAGCTTGGAAGCAAAATTAGAAGCTGTTCCTAGATTATTAGCTTTAAATTTAACTGTGGAACAAATTGCCCAGGCTTTGAATTTAACAGTTGAAACTGTGCAGAAAATTGCTGAAGGGATGCAAAATTAGTAAGTAATCAGTCATCAGTAATCAGCTATTATTTGGGATTGATGAGGAATTTTAGCTGATTGCTGACTGCTGATAGCTGAATGCTAGGATAAATCGGCAATTAATTTAATAACTCTTTCCTTTACCTCATCTCTGATACGCCGAAATGTGTCAATATTCTCACCTTGAGGATCATCTAATTGCCAATCTGCAAACACTTCTCTTAATAACCATTCCTGGGGTAAATTTACCCCACAACCACATAAAGAAATCACAGTATCAAAATCTTCTGGGTTAAAGTTTGTGAAAGGTTTAGAAGTTTGACTACTAATATCAATGCCCACTTCTAACATAACTTGTACAGTAATTGGATCTACTTCACTGGCTGCTAAACCAGAACTATAAACTTCTATTTTTCCCTGTCCCAAAGTTTTAGCAAAACCTTCCGCCATTTGGGAACGACGGGAATTTTTATTACACACAAACATTACTTTTTTCATGGTTTTTTAATTGATAAACAACCAACACAGAAGACACAGACTGGAAAAATCAAACCTGATATGTTTGATAACATCTAATACCAATTCTGTATGAAGATGCACAAAATTATATAACGAACCGCAAAGAACGCAAAGGACACAAAGTGAAGAGAGTTTTAGAGAGTTTTTGGAGTGGCTAAGTTTATTTTTTCTTTCATTGGTATGCTCCTGTTTTCTCCTAAATCTTGATCAACTAATTATTAGCACTAAAAACATTAATACAACGCGGATCTGGTAATGTCGCTTTTTCCGGTTCTCTGGGAAACCATGCTGCTGTGCGTTTACAAAATTCCACCAACATCAACATTACAGGAACTTCAATTAAAACCCCTACCACCGTTGCTAGTGCTGCACCAGAATTTAAACCAAATAACATGACTGCTGTGGCGATCGCAACTTCAAAATGATTACTAGCACCAATTAAAGCTGCTGGGGCTGCATCTTCATAGGATATATTTAATTTTAATGCGGCTACATAACTAATTAAAAAAATGAAATTAGTTTGGATAAACAAAGGAACAGCTATTAATAAAATATGCAAAGGATTTTTAACAATTAATTCTCCTTTGAAAGCAAATAGCAAAACTAAAGTAATTAACAAAGCTGAAATTGCCACAGGAGAAAGATATTTTAAAAATTGTCTTTCAAACCATTGTCTACCTTTATATTTAAAAATCCAATAACGGCTATACATTCCTGCTGCTAAAGGCAAACCAACATAAATTAACACCGATAAAACAATAGTTTGCCAAGGTACTGTTAAATCATTTGCTGCTAGTAACCATCGCCCCAACGGTGCATACAAAAATAGCATAGTTAAAGAATTAACTGCTACCATTACTAATGTATGACCTTGATTTCCATAGGCAAGATATCCCCACATTAAAACCATTGCGGTACAAGGCGCAATTCCTAATAAAATCGTACCAGCTATGTAGGAATTAGCTAAACTAATTTCACTACCTCTAATTATTTCTGTACCTGTAATTAATGGTTTAAATAACCAACCTAAAAAGAACTGAGAAAATACTACCATTGTGAATGGTTTAATTAACCAATTCATGACTAAAGTGAGAATTACAGGTTTTGGCGCACGCAGGGCATTTACAGCTTGGGTAAAGTCTATTTTCACCATGATCGGGTACATCATGAAAAATAAACAAATAGCAATAGGAATGGAAACTTGATAAATACTAATAGCGTCAAGTGTGACAGCAATACCTGGAAATAAACGACCTAAACCAATTCCTACTAAGATACAAATAAACACCCAAACAGTGAGGTATTTTTCAAAAAAGCTGAGATTGCTTTTAGCCTTGATTGGAGTTATATTGTCTCCGTGATGTAGATTCATATAGTCCTCCAAAACTCTAATAAATTCACAGCAACATTACACACTCAAGGAAATTAACATCTGTCACCTGTCAACTGTCACCTGTCAACTGTCACTTAATTTCTATTCTCCATCTCCACCTTTCCAAGCAATATTTTTACTAGGTTGGGGGTTAGGTAACTTGAGAGAAACTAAAGCTGCTGCTAAGACAAAAACCATTGATGTCCACAGACAACCAACTAAACCAAATAATTGATAAACTAAACCGGATAATACTGTACCTGCAAGACGACCACCGGAGTTAGCCATATAATAGAAACCAACGTTTAAGGCTACTTTATCATCATCAGTAAATGCCAAAACCAGGTAAGAATGAACTGCGGAATTAAAGGCAAATACCACACCAAATAAAAGTAGTCCACTAATAATAACTATATTAGCAGGTAAATTGATTTGGAGAGCAAGAGCGATCGCACAAGGAACAGCAGTTAAAGTAAATGTCCAAAACTGGATAGTTTGAGATTCCGGTGGACGACCAGAACCGAATTTTTGTAATAAATTAGGTGCTAAAAATTGCACAATTCCATAGCCAATTACCCAACAAGCTAAAAACCCACCCACTTGATAAAAAGACCAACCTAAAACCTCACGTAAAAATACAGGTAAACCCACTACAAACCACACATCCCGCGAACCAAATAGAAAGAACCTAGCCGCAGATAAAATATTAATTTCCTGACTTTTAGAAAACAGTTGACTAAATTTAACCTTCTTCTTAATTTTGCCCATACCCTGGGGTAATAATAAACCAGTGAACATAATTAAAAATAGTCCACCTGCCATAATTAACAAAGCATTGACAAAACCAAATACAGATAACAAAGCACTACCAACAAAAAAACCAACGCCTTTTAAAGCATTTTTAGAACCCGTTAAAACAGCCACCCATTTAAACAAAGAAGACTGGGCATCTTGAGGAACAACCAAACGAATAGCACTTTTAGAACTCATCTTAGTTAAATCTTTAGCAATGCCTGAAAATGCCTGGGCTACCATTACATAAAAAACTGCAAACCACTGCACCCACTCAGGATTTAAAAAAGACAACATTACCAAAGAAAAAACCTGTAAACCGATACCACTATAAAGAGTAACTTTCAATCCAAATTGCGAACCTATCCAACCGCCCAAAAAATTAGTAACAATTCCAAAAACCTCATAAAACAGAAATAAAAACGCAATTTGTAAAGGTGTATAACCGATTTTATTGAAATACAATAAAACCAACATCCGCAAAGCACCATCAGTAACAGTAAACCCCCAATAAGCCAGGGTAACTAAAGCATAATTTCTTAAATTTGCACCCGAACCAGTAGTAGAAGCCATGATTAAAATCTCTAATTTTCTTTGTCTCTCTGCGACTCTGCGTCTCTGCGTGAGAAAAAATATTTAGGGTAGGAAACCCACCCTTTAAAAACCATTATTTCTGCAAACTTAAAGCTACTTTTTTAGCTAATTCCGCCATCCGGTTAGCATAACCCCATTCATTATCATACCAAGCTAAAATTTTCACCTGAGTTTCATCAACAACCATCGTAGAAAGGGCATCAATAATGGAAGAACGAGGATCATCTTTATAGTCAATTGACACTAAAGGACGTTCTTCATAACCCAAAATTCCCTTTAATGGTTCTTGTTCGGAAGCTGCTTTCAATAAACCATTAATTTCTGCTATTGTTGTGGGTCTCACAACTTCAAAAACACAATCTGTTAAGGAAGCATTCAACAAAGGAACACGCACAGCTAAACCATTCAATTTACCATTTAATTCTGGATAAATTAAACCAATAGCTGTAGCTGAACCAGTAGATGTAGGAATTAATGAAAGACTTGTTGCCCTAGCCCGACGCAAATCTTTATGAGGTGCATCAACAATAGTTTGAGTATTAGTATTATCATGAATTGTGGTAATAATTCCATGCTTAATTCCTAAGCCTTCATGAATTACTTTGACGACAGGTGCTAAACAGTTGGTAGTACAAGAAGCGGCGGTTAAAAGATGATGTTTTTCAGCTTCATAAAGGTGATCATTTACCCCCATAACAATATTTAACGCCCCTGCTTTTACAGGTGCTGCAACAATTACTTTTTGCACACCTCTTTTGAAATAAGGGTTAAGAGTTTCTGGACTTCTAAACTTTCCTGAACATTCTAAAACAATATCAACTCCAAATTCTTCCCAAGGAACTTCACCAGGTTGGGAATATTCACTAAAAGTTAAGGGTTTATTATCAATAAATACTCTGTTTTCTCCAGCTTCAACTTCTTTTTCCCACTTTCCATGTACAGAATCAAATTTGAGTAAATGCGCTGCTGTTACTGCACCACCTTTAAGTTCATTTATATGTACAAATTCTATTTCTGGCCAACTCCAAGCAGCGCGAACTGCTAAACGTCCCATGCGGCCAAAGCCATTAATTCCTACACGAATTGTCATTTTAAAATTCCTTTTGTTTACGCAATAATTCCCCAATACTTAAATCAAATTGTGATTTTCCAGCAAATACTGTTCCGGCTTTACCGTTATGTAAATGCACATAATCAATTTTGTAGGCTTCCTCTGATAAAGGTACAGAACCTACAGAATTAACTATTGTTGGTGCTTTTTGTAAATAGAAATCTACAAATTTATAAATATCTCCCTGGTTTTGATTAGACCAAATATTTACATATATAAATAAAGGTCTAGACAGTGGTTGATATTTAGATTTTTCTACTGTTTCTTGTGATGGTAAAATTGCCCCTTTACCGTTATTAACAGCTACCACTTTTAATTTATCTTGGTTTTTTTCATAGTATGCGTAGCCAAAATAACCCAAGGCGTTGGGATCTTTGTTGATGCCTTCTACTAAAACATCGTCGTCTTCGCTGGCTGTGTAGTCGTTACGGCTGGCTTTTTCTTTACCAATTATTGCTTCTGTAAAGTAGTCAAATGTACCAGATTTTTTACCAGCACCGTATAAATTCAGAGGACGATCTGGCCAAGAACTACGTATTTGATTCCATTTGGTAATTTTTCCTTCGGCCGCAGCTTCCCACATTTTTTTTAATTCTGCTACGGTAATATCTTTTGCCCAGTCATTTTGCGGATGTACGGCAATGGTTAAGGCATCGAAAGCAATGGGTAATTCTATGTATTTGATACCATTCTTATTACACATTGCCATCTCCGCTTGAGAAATTGGTCGAGAGGCATTATTTATATCTGTTTTACCATCACAGAATTTTTCAAACCCTCCCCCAGTACCGGAAATGTTTACTTGTACTTGGGTGTTGTTTTTGGTGTTGGCTGTAAATTCTTTGGCGATCGCCTGGGTAATGGGATATACTGTACTTGAACCGTCAATTTTAATGATTGATACAGTCCCGGAAGTAGCGGCTGTTGCAGTTTGTGGTGACTGCTGAATATTGCTGGAAGTGTCAGGTGTACTGGTACAACTGCTGGCTAATGCTAACATTCCCACCGCTAGGACTAATCTTTGTGCCGTTGTTTTCACTGACTTTACCTGTCTGCTTGATAATATATCTTTGTATTCATCATTTCAAAAAAATTTGATATGTCAAGTAAGAGAATAGCATAATACACAAAAATTAATCAAAAAAAATTGATGGATTGGCTACTGAAGACTAGAAAGAGGTTTTGCCAGTGTTGCTTACTCACAACAAGAACGACGGGGAGAAAGTACAGAATTACGGTGAATATCGGCTAAATACTGTTCTAAAACCTGAAATTGAGGTAAGTTGAGACTATAATAAATCCAGCGTCCTTCTTGACGGGCATTAACGAGATTTGCTTCTTTGAGATTTTTCAGGTGAAAGGATAGTTTTGATTGACTAATATCTAAAATGTCGCATAGATCACAGACACATAGTTCACGCTGACGCAGTAATTCTATTACTTTAATTCTAATAGGTTCAGATAGGGCATGAAAGCCGGCGATAATGAAGCTAGGAGTTGTAGTTGTGGGGGTGATCATTAATTTCTCAAATACTAAAGAGGATTCCTATATAAAGATAGGACACAGTATAACCAATCAAGTTATATTATAAAAGTTATACAGTCTTTTGCCACAGTTTATGATCTGCTGCTTAAATCCAGAGTGTACCCAACCTATCAACCCTGATGATAACAAATTCTGTCAAACTTGCAGAACTCCCTTAATACCATTATTAATCAATCGCTTTCGGGTTTTGCGGGTGCTATCTACTGAAGGTGGTTTTGGTAGAAATTATTTAGCGGAAGATACTCAGAAACTGAATGAAACTTGTGTTATCAAGCAATTTGCACCCAAACAATCAGGAAGTTACGCATTAAAAAAAGCGGTTGAATTATTCAACGCAGAAGCTAAACTCTTACAAGATTTAGGTGAACATCCCCAAATACCTGCGCTGTTTGCTTATTTTGAAGATAACGGTTTTCTGTATTTAGTGCAGCAGTTTATTAAAGGTGAAAATTTATTCAATGAATTAACCCAAAAAGGAACATATAACGAAACTCAAATTCAAGAATTATTACTAGATTTATTACCGGTTTTAAAATTTATTCATGAGCGTGATGTAATTCATCGAGATATTAAACCTCAGAATATCATGCGCCGAGAAAGTGATGGTAAATTGGTGTTAATTGATTTTGGAGCATCTAAAGAATTAACATCTACAGTTCACACGCAAATTGGAACAACCATAGGTTCTTACGGTTATAGTCCTTATGAACAAATTAAGGAAGGTAAAGCTTATCCAGCTAGTGATTTATTTGCTTTAGGTGTAACTTGTTTTCATCTATTCACAGGAAATTCACCTTTTGAACTTTGGGCGAAAAATGGTTTTGCATGGGTGAATGATTGGCGGAAATCTTCATCTAATTCTGTGAGTAAGGAACTGGGGATAGTTTTAGATAAGTTGTTGAAATTTGATGTTAATGAACGTTATCAATCTGCGGATGAAGTTCTTAAAGATTTAGAAGTTCCAGAGACACTTGCAACCCGTCGTAATTTTCTCAAAAATACAGGTTTAGCTATTGGTAGTATCACTACTTTAGGGTTTCTAGCATCAAAGTTAATAGGTGGAGATTCTGGTAACGGATCAACCTCAAACTCAAATTCGTCAAACTCAAATTCATTAAACTCAAATTCATCAAATTCAAATTCATCAAATTCATCAAACTCAACTTCTCTCAATACTTTTAATTTTGAAGTTGTCACCACCGACGCATCGGGAAAAATCATCAATAAACGCAAATCATCTGCAAGATATTTTACAGAAGACTTGGGAAATAATGTCACTTTGGAAATGGTGGAAATACCAGGAGGAACATTTATGATGGGTTCACCGGAAACTGAAGCAAAACGAGATTCCGATGAAAGTCCACAACATCAAGTGACTGTTTCTGGTTTTTTCATGGGGAAATATGAAGTAACACAAAAACAATATCAGGCGATTATGGGAAGTAACCCTTCCTACTTCAAAGGTGAAAACCGTCCTGTTGAAAGAGTCAGTTGGGATGATGCGCTTGCTTTCTGTAAAAAGTTAAGTCAAAAAACAGGAAAAAAATACACTTTACCTAGTGAAGCACAATGGGAGTATGCTTGTCGAGCCGGCACGACTACACCTTTTTATTTTGGTGAAAGTATTACCCCAGATTTAGTAAATTATGATGGTAATTATCCCTATGGTTCTGCTCCTCAAGGAAAGTTTCTTCAACACACTACAGATGTAGGAACTTTTCCCCCTAATGTTTTTGGTTTGTATGATATGCACGGTAATGTAAGGGAGTGGTGTTTGGATGATTATGAAGATAACTATAATAATGCACCTATAGATGGTAGTTATTTGATTAATAACGTTAAAAAAAATAAACTGCTTCGTGGAGGTTCTTGGTTATTCAATGCTAGAAACTGTCGTTCTGGTGAACGTTGGAGATACTTCCGTGATACTAAGTTTAGTGAAGTGGGTTTTCGTGTAGTTTTGATTTCTAAGACTTAGTAAACAGTCAATACTGTTCGGTTAAGGATTTTTGTAGGTTGGGTTGAACAAAGTGAAACCCAACAAACACCTGTAAATGTTGGGTTTCGTTCCTCAACCCAACCTACCCAATCTCATGGTTTTGAGCTTAACCGACAAGTATTGAGTAAACAGTTGCATTTCTGTCTTATTTTCTATTACTGTATTTGTCATAATCAGGATGTCCAGGATTTAAGGATTTACTGGATTTTTGTCATATCTATTTTCTTCAATTATTTAATAAATTAGTGATTAAGATTCTGAAAATTTGATATTTAATGATATTCACTGATTCAGATTCATTGAATGAAATTATATTCATTTATAATCAATCATCAAAAATCTTGATACAGACAATTAAAATCTGAACGATAACAAATAACTCCCCATCCTGTAAATCCTAAAATCCTGGATATCCTGATTCAGAAAATTCAAATTATCTGCGTTCATCTGCGTTCATCTGCGTTTTCCATCCTGTAAATCCTCAAATCTTAGATATACTGATTCAGACAAAAATCATCTACATTTACCAATTATCAATTCCTATTCTCATGTTAAAATTAATTCAATGTATATTCTGGAGTTACTATGGAAAGCACTCAAGCAGTGATTAACCCCACTACTCCCACAAATCAAGATATTCATACACCTAAATTTACATTACCAGATCATACACAACTACCTGATTCAGATGGTACTTTCGTGAAAAACTTCCAGGAACATCCCCAAAGTATTGTTTTAACGAGTTCCATTGAACCAATATTACAAAAAATACATCCTGATGGTAACTATTGTATTGGACAGGATAGCGGTATTTATTGGCGGTTAACAGATCCACCAGAAAAAGGTGCAGAAGCTCCAGATTGGTTTTATGTACCTAATGTACCACCAAAACTGAATGGAGACTATCGGTGCTCCTATGTGTTATGGAAAGAATTTGTAGCACCATTAATAGCTATTGAATTTGTTTCTGGGAACGGGGAAGAAGAAAGGGATAAAACTCCTCCCAGTGAAACAGCAAAAGCTGGGAAATTTTGGGTTTATGAACAAGCAATTCGCATCCCTTTCTATGGAATTTTTGAAGCGAGAAAAGCGTTACTAGAAGTTTATCGTTTAGTAGATGGAAGTTATCAAAAGATCCAACTTAATGAAAGAGGACATTTTTCGATTCCTCCTATGGGTGTGGAATTAGGTTTAATAGAAGATGACGGTGTACCTTGGGTACGTTGGTGGGATGATGGGGGGAATTTGTTGTTAACTGGTGATGAAAGAGCTATTGTTGAAAAACAAGCTCGTTTAGAAGCTGAAGAAATTGCCCAACAAGCAAAATTAGCACAGCAACAAGCAGAAGAAATTGCCCAACAAGAACGACAAAAAAAGGAGAAGTTAGCAGCTTATTTAAGGTCTTTAGGTGTTAATCCTGATGATATTTAAAAGATAGGATAAGGGGTAGACACGGGGGCGCTACCCCTACGTTAATTATACAGAAACGACTGCTTCTTGTTGATAACAAATTCCTGCTTCTTTGAATCTTTGTAAAGCTTCACCCAAGCGATCGCAATCTGCAATTAAACTAATTCTCACATATCCTTCACCACCTGGACCAAAAGCATTTCCAGGAGTAACTACTACACCTGTTTTTTGCAGTACATCTAAAGCAAAATCTGTAGAACCCATACCGACAGGACATCTTACCCACAAATACATGGTAGCTTTACTTTTAGGAATATTCCAACCTAATTTTCCTAAACCATCTATCAAGAAATCTCGACGGGTGCGGTAACGAGTTTGCACTTCTTGTAAATAAGAATCTGGTAATTCTAAAGCGGTTTCTGCTGCTGTTTGTAATGCGGAAAAAATGCCATAATCTAAGTTAGTTTTTAAGGTTCTTAAACCTTGAATAATGTGACGATTTCCGACTACAAAACCAACCCGCCAACCTGCCATGTTATAAGTTTTTGATAAGGTGTGAAATTCCACACCAATATCTTTTGCACCAGGAATTTCTAATAAACTTGTAGGTTGATAACCATCAAAAGCTAATTCTGCATAACATAAATCATGCACTAACAGAATTTCATACTTTTTAGCAAAAGCAACAATTTCTTCAAAAAATTCACGGGGTGCGGTGGCTGCGGTGGGATTACTGGGATAATTGAAATAAAGAATTTTGGCTTTTTGTGCTACTTCTTCGGGAATAGAACTTAAATCAATTAACCAGTCATTTTCTTCCTTTAAAGTGATATTGTGAATGACACCACCAGCGATAATTGGACCACGAAAATGGACGGGGTAAGATGGGGATGGTACTAAGACAATATCACCAGGATTGATATAGGCGATCGCCAAATGTCCTAAACCTTCCTTAGAACCCAACAAAGGTAAAGCTTCACTATCAGGATCTAAAACCACATTGTAACGGCGATTGTACCATTTAGTAATTGCCTTGCGGAAATTAGCAGTACCTTCAAAGGGTGGATAACCATGATTAGCAGGATTTTGTAAAGCTTGCATCGCTGCTTCTATCACCGGTTGAGGTGTTGCACCATCAGGGTTTCCCATTCCCAAATCAATCAAATCTAAACCTTGTTCTCTTGCTTTTGCTTTGAGTTCATCCAATCTAGCAAAAACATAAGGCGGTAATTTCTGTATTCTTTCTGCGGGAGTAATCCAACTTAAACTCATTCTAAAAACCTCGGAATAGGTGATTGGTGATTGGGGATTGGGGATTGGTGATTGGGGATTGGTGATTGGTGATTGGTGATGCAATGAGAGGATTGTGGATTTTCGATTATATTTCATTAACTATCCAGAATCTAAAATCTAAAATTTTTCCCCCAGTCACCAGTCACCAGTCACCAGTCAACAATCACCCATTTTTCACTTTTAATTGATTTGGTGCAGTAGTAGAAACCATTGCGGCCATTAACTGTTCTAAAGCAACGGGAAAAGGTAATCTGTGAATATCAGAATTTGGTGCTAAAGTAATTTCTGCGGCTGTTTGCAATTCAGTTAAGGTAATATTTCCTAATCCCAAATCTGCTAATGTTTTGGGTAATCCAATCTCTGCATAAAACTTTAATAACTGTTGTCTTGCTGCATCTGCAAGTTGATTACTTTGTAGCATTTCTTCCAATCGCAGTTGTACTAAAATCCCATAAGCTACTTTTTCGCCGTGAATGCTACCATGTCCGCAGATATGAGTTAAACCATTATGTACTGCATGGGCAGCTACTGTACGACATTGTGCGCCACCTAAACCACCGATGACACCGGCTAATAATACGGTAGCATCTACAACTTCTCTCCATACTTCACTACCAGGAGATTGTAAAGCTGCTGCGGATTTTTGCAGTAAAATATCTCTTAAAACTCTTGCTTGTTGGACTGCGGCAATGATTAAAGTGTCTTGTAAATGTCCACTACTTACCGATGCTTCATACCATTTGGCGATCGCATCTCCAATACCTGCAACTAATGTCCTTTGAGGTGCAGTTTGAATCAAATCATAATCCAAAATCAGTAAATCAGGACAACGGCATAAACCCACATCATACAAAAACGCCCCTGATTCAGAATATACATTAGATAAAGCCGTCCACGCTGCACAGGTAGCCGCCGAAGTAGGAATTGTGACAATTGGTAATTGTAATTGATGGGCGACTAACTTAGCTGTATCTAAAGCCTTACCACCACCTACACCAATAATGATATCTGCTTTATGTTCCTTTGCAGCTTTGCGTAAAGCCTTTAAAGTTGCTTCACAGCAGTCTGCACCATAAGAACTAGCAACCGTATCTAAATTTTCAGCTTGGAAAATCGGTTGTAAACTTTCCTGAAAAATACTGAGAGTGCGATTTCCGGCGACAATTAAAGGACGAGTTCCCAAACGGGTAATTTCCACCACTGCGGAAGGGAGTACACCCCCACCCCGAATGACTTTAGCCGGAGCGATGGTCAATGTCAATAATGTACTAGCGGTTTGAGTAGACAAGGCTGGAGTAAAAGATTGATTAGGTATCATAAATAATATGTCAAAACTTGATATTCTTCATACAATCAGACTAATGATTCAGGTTTCTGGTAGCGACATCCATAGAAAGCTATTACTAATAGGGAAAATTCCTAAGTTTTAATATCTTAATATAAAATTAATCTTGATTGTATTGTAAGTCACAAAAAAATCTCTGGTTTGGTGAAAGGCGGGTGCAGTCAGGATCACACCTAATCACCAATCACCAATCACCATTTTAAGCTTTAGCTTCTGGCAATTGTGCAAATTTATCTAAGTAAACTTCTACGGACATTTCAGGATCTGCACGAGTTACCAAAGTTCGTTCTACCTTACCCAAGTAAACTGGTATAGATATTCCTGGTTCTGGGTGGATAATGGTACGGGCGCGAATTGTCAGTTGGTTGTTTCCGCCAGCACCTAAGCGCCCATAGGAATAAAGATTACTGGCAGCTTGGCGTAAAGTTGCTTCTAATTCTTCTGGGGTAATTTCTGGTGTTGTGGCAATTACCGCCTGGTTAGAACCGTTATCATAAACTAGGGTGTATTTAACAGCACCGGGAATGACTGTCCGACTCAGAGGTACTAAAGACAGGGAAAATAAACCTGCGGTTAACACGATCATAAAGCCGGTTGTACCCACCAGCCGAAAGCGTATACCCCATTTGAGGATAAAAGCCAAAATTGTCAGGACTGCAAATGCTATGGTAGCAATTCCTGACCATTGGGTGTATTGGAGAAAATCAGCTGTTGTAGGCATAAGGTTTTAATTACGGATATACCCATTTTACTAAAAAAATGGGTCGAAAGCCTTGCCCTTCTAAGGTGGGGGGTATGTCAATAGACCTCTCCAAAATAGAATGTATTAATTTGTCATAAGTTGTAGGGGTGAAGCTTATGGTAAAACGGAAGAAAAAACAAATGCAGTTTGATTAATTAAGATTGGTTAAATGGGCGTTAGGTCTAGTTAGCAGGAGGTACAAAGTTTTCATGTAACAAGCTGACGGATAGCTGTTCCCTGTTGATAACTGATACAAAAAATTATTGCCAATTCAGGTAAGCTGAAAACAGCAGTTTTCATCCTTAAAACCATGACAGTCAAACATCCCGCAATTTTAGCCTTAGACTTTGATGGAGTGATTTGCGATGGACTAATTGAATATTTTGAAGTAGCTTGGCGTACTTATTGTCAAATTTGGTCTTCTAGTAAGAAGACATCATCAGAAAATTTAGCTCAAAGATTTTATCGTTTACGTCCTGTAATTGAAACTGGTTGGGAAATGCCTGTTTTAATTAAAGCTTTAATTAATGGTTTTACTGATGAGGAAATTTTACAAGATTGGTTAAAAATTACCCCAGCAATTTTAACAGCAGATCATCTAGAAGCTAAAGAAATCATGAAAAAACTAGATGGTTTACGGGATGAATGGATAGCAACAGATTTAGAGGGTTGGTTAAGTTTGCATAAGTTCTATCCAGGGGTGATAGAAAGATTAAAATTAACTCTTGCAAGTGGAGTACAATTATTTATTGTCACCACAAAAGAAGGGCGTTTTGTTAAGCAGTTGTTACAACAAGAAGGGGTTAATTTACCAGATACAGCGATTTTCGGTAAGGAAGTAAAACGCCCAAAATACGAGACTTTACGAGAATTAATTTCACAGGAAAAAATTAAATATGAAAATTTATGGTTTGTGGAAGATAGACTCAAAACCTTAGAGTTAGTTAAACAGCAATCTGATTTAAAGGATGTGCAACTATTTTTAGCAGATTGGGGTTATAATACTCAACCAGAACGGGAAGCAGGACAAAATGATTCTCGTATTCGGGTAATTTCACTTTCTGATTTTTCTCAAGATTTTTCTCATTGGTAAATAATTGGTAAATATTAATTATCAGGTGACAGGTGACAGTAAGAAGATAATAGTAGTTCAGAAGTCAGGAGTAAAAATAAATCTTACCAATCATCAATCACCAATCATCAATCACCAATCACCAATCACCAATCACCAATCACCAATTATGCTTGATTTAACAAAATTAGCGGGACAAATGCAAGGTTTAAGTCAGCATCTTTCCGCAGAAGTTGCTGAAAGTAACCGCCGTTTAGAGTTAGCGAAGGAACACTTAAAACAAGCTTGTAAATGTCAACAAGAGTTAATGGAACGTCAAGAAAAATGGCGCGATCGCATTCTTTTTGCTAATGCTACACCCATCGAACCTTTAGAAACTTGTATTGATATTCCTGTTCCTCCTAAAGTTCATACTGTCATCGCTACCGATGGTTCACAAATTGCCCCTAACCATCATGAAATTGCTTATTGTTACTTATTAAATATTGGCAGAGTCGTTTTACATTACGGTCAAAATAAACACCCACTTCTCGATAGTTTACCGGAAGTATTTTATAAGCCAGAAGATTTATATATCGCTCGTCAATGGGGTTTAAGAACCGAAGAATGGATGAGTAACCGCCGTACAGCTTCGGAAATTACGGTATTATCTGAATTAGCTTGTAGTGTAAAAACCGAAGTTCCAGCTTTAGCAATGGTGGATGGTTCGTTAATATACTGGTTTTTAGATCAATTACCGATGGATGCACGCGATCGCATTTTACCCCCGATTTTAGCAGCTTGGCAACAATTACAAAAAGCCGAAATTCCCATCATTGGTTATCTTAGCGCCGCCCGTAATCTTGAATCTACAAACTTTTTACGGTTGTTAGCTTGTCCCTACCCCGTCCCTGACTGTATCAGTTATTGCCCAGATCAACTAGATCATGTACCATGTAGAAAATTTGAAAACCTGAGAGATACGACTTTATGGACAACCCAGCTAAAACCAGGACAAAGGGGACCCTTATGGCGCAGTAATAACAGGATTTTACAACTTTATGAAGAACAAACAATTTATTTTTGTTATGTTCACGTAGGTACGGAAATTTCCCGGATCGAGTTTCCTGCTTGGGTAGCAAATAGTTCTCAAATGTTAGATCAAGCATTAGGCTTAATGTTAGCACAAGTACAAAAAGGATACGGTTATCCTGTAGCAATTGCGGAAGCGCATAATCAAGCTGTAGTCAGAGGTGGCGATAAAAATCATTTCTTTGCGCTTTTAGAAAGGGAAATGATTAAAGCTGGTATAAAAAATGTTGGTATTTCTTACAAAGAAGCCAGAAAACGGGGAAGTATCGCGTAAAATAATTGATAATTGATAATTGATAATTGATAATGCGTAAGTCCTATTAATTTTGAAGATTGAGATCCCCGACTTCTCTTATTATTCTATTTTGAGAAGTCAGGGATCTGAATTTCATCTATCACCTATCGCCTATCACCTATCACCTATCACCTCTTTATCTACACATTAAATCGGAATAACATTACATCCCCTTCTTTAACAATATATTCCTTTCCTTCACTTCTCACTAAACCTTTTTCCTTTGCAGCATTCATTGAACCATGAGTGACTAAATCATCATAAGCAACGGTTTCTGCACGAATAAAACCCCGTTCAAAATCAGAGTGAATCACACCTGCTGCTTGAGGTGCAGACATTCCAGCATTAATAGTCCAAGCGCGGGTTTCTTTAGGACCAGAAGTGAAATATGTCCGCAAACCTAACAGAGTATAAGTAGCACGAATTAAAGATTTTAAACCGCCTTCTTTTACACCTAAAGATTCGAGAAAATCGGCTTTATCTTCCTCTGGTAATTCTACTAATTCTGCTTCCACTTGAGCAGAAACTATGACAACTTGAGCATTTTCTGTAGATGCAACTTCTCGGACTTTTTCTACAAATTCATTACCCGTTGCTAAGTCATCTTCAGAAACATTAGCAGCGTAAATAATGGGTTTATTTGTCAGTAGTCCTAACCCTTTAATAATGGCGGATTCTTCTTCATTTAAACTTACTTGACGGACTGATTTACCTTCATTTAAAGCTGCTGCTAATTTTTCCAAAACAGTAATTTCAAATTGTGCATCTTTACTGGTGCGTGCTTGTTTACGAGTGCGTTCAATGCGTCTTTCAATTTGCGCTAAATCTGATAAACCCAGTTCTAAATTAATAGTTTCAATATCTCGCACTGGGTCCACAGAACCGGCAACATGAATGATATCATCATTTTCAAAACAACGCACCACATGAACTATGGCATCAACTTCGCGGATGTGGGATAAAAATTGATTTCCCAAACCTTCACCTTGACTTGCACCTTTTACCAAACCAGCAATATCCACAAATTCCACACGCGCAGGTATAATTTGTTCAGAATTGGCAAGTTTGGCGAGAACATTTAACCGGTCATCTGGTACTGAGACAATGCCAACATTCGGTTCAATGGTACAAAAAGGAAAGTTAGCAGCTTCAGCTTTAGCGTTAGCGACTACAGCGTTAAATAAGGTTGATTTTCCGACGTTGGGAAGTCCGACTATTCCGGCTCTTAGCATTTTAGATTTTTAGATGTTGAACTGCAATTATAGGATAATTCAAACAGGTTTCGGGATGGTTTGGGGAATGGGTCCGGGTACTGTTTGCGGTATGGGTTGGGGTATGGTTTGGGGAATAGGTCCGGGAACGGGTTCTGGTACTGGTTCTGGGAACGCAGGAGGAATGTTTGGTTGCGGGGGTGCTTCGGGTTTTGGTAGGGGTTGGGGTTCGGGTATGGAAATGGCACAGGGATAAGTCATGGTCATTTTGGCATGATGCGACTTTCCCAAGCTAGATGATACCTTAATTTATTGGCATCTTCCTAAATGGTTATACTCAAATTTTAAGGATCACGATTTTCCCACAATTCTAATAACCCAACTGTTCCTACAAAAAATGTATAAACTGCATATTTGATGGGGTTGTGATTTTTAGCAGGTGCATAAATAACGGCGATGATTCCTTCAATAAAATGCGCTGCTAGGGCAATGTGAGCAAGGATTAAAACGGGATTTAATATAGTTGGTAATTGGTGGCTAGTTGTGATTGTTTCGATGTTCCATATTTCTAATCCCATTCCCGCAGTAATTAAGGGGATGGAGATAAATTTGATGATGGTGAATAGTTTTTGTTTGCTAGATTTGATGTCTTTAAAGTTCATGTTGTTTGATTTTTTCAACTAAGAATATTCTACATTTTATCTCATTAAATTATTTATTAATTCATCAATTCTTAAAAGCTCCTGAGTAATTTGCTGTACCGTATTTAGTTCAGTTGCCGGATCAGGGGAAACGCATCTAAATTATCTTGACAAAATACCATATTAGTGAATTGAAAATAGAAACAAAGCGATACCTTCGGTAAGCTACCGCCAACGCACTTCCATTATCCCTAAAAACAGTGATACCTACGGTGAGCTTCGTTAAAGCACCTGAATCATATCTAAAATGGAGACTTTGTATTGCAAAACGATTCAACAAGATACTACTATTTTAAATTTCTCCGCTTATTTCAAAAAACCTGTTTTGGGTTTATCCCAGATTAGGTTTTAAGATAGGAAAAAGTTCAACAATATGTTCTGACTTTAATCAAGATTATCAATATTAAGTGTCTAAATCAGTTTTCAGTGACGAATACAATCAGTTTCGCAAGATGCTTATAGATGCTCGCAAAGTTGCTAATCTTACTCAAGCAGAGTTGTCAGCAAAACTAAAACGTCCACAATCTTATGTATCTAAGTATGAACGTGGTGAACGTCGTCTTGACGTAATTGAATTTTTAGAATTAGCTCAAGTTCTAGAAATAGATCCTCTAACTTTTATTGAAAATTTGCTCACATACACTAAAGGAAGGTAGTTATTCTAATTCAAATTACTGATTTTAATGCAGCTAATACTCTTATTAATAACCATTACAATACGGAGTGGAAAGAGATTGAAACTGTATTGACTGCAATGCCTTTACATATTAAAGCTTCAAGTCAAGCTAATAAAAAAGGAGAACCTATTTTTGATCCCGTAGGAACAAATTTATATATTACAAATTATCTCAATAAATCAGGGTGGAATGTATTACCAATTCCCAATCAATATAAGTTTTTTGGTAAAGAAATTGACCTGGCAAAAGCCGGATTAGTAATTGAAAATCAGTTTTCTAATTATCCATTTTTGCTTAACAACACAGCAAGAGTAGAATTTTTATTTCAGAAACAAATTTTATTGGCAGGAAACCCTATTAAATTAATAGTTATTATCACTAAATCTCAAGTATTTCCTTCTGCTAATAGTTCATTGTACTACGAACAAGCAGTTAAACAGTTACTAGCACTCGATGAAATTGCATTGTTTAAAATACCGATTAGAGTAGTTGGTTTATTTGAAAATACAAATACAATTACATCAGCTATTTGGACTGAATATGGAAAAACTACTGCTCGAAATATTGTCACACAATATCAACGTCAATACCAAATAATTCCAGGGCGGAAAAATAATCAGTATATATTTCAGTTGATATGATAAATATACAAATATATATTTAGTCATTTTGATGATTTATTTTTAAATATTCTTTATTGACTCCATAATTGAAGTTCGATTTGTTCAACTTTTTCTGTTTGCTCACTTGTTTTATTTTGCAACTTGTTTTTTTTGGTATTGCCATTCAATTTTGGATCTGTAGGAACTTGTTCATTTCTCAGAACTGCTGCAAAAGCAGCTTCTTCATAGAATAATCTATCTTCCATCTCTTGTAAGTGATATTCTTCAGGATAAATTTTAGCTTGGCTTCGTTCTGAAGGTCTATTTCCTATTTGTAAATCAAACCTAAATTTTTCAATAGGTTCTCCAGTTTTTTCCACATAATCACGGAGAGTTTTTAAATTGGGGAAATATCCATTTTCATTTGGTTTACCACTGAGACGACGTAGAGCAACTTCATGATATTTTGGTTCAATCTCTGTCCCGATAAAATGACGTTCATAATCTCTAGCTACTACTGCTACAGTACCAGTACCCATGTAAGGATCTAATACAATATCATTTTTATCAGTTGTGGCTAATATAATTCTAGCTACCAAGTCTTCTGGAAACTGACAGGGGTGTATAGTTTGTTCTTCATGGTTATGTTTAACATTACGAAAAAGCCAAATATCACCAGGATTTTTACCATCTGGATGACATGAAAGTTCACCCTTACGACTTCCACGATAATGTTTTTTGTTTTGATATTTTTGGGGAACTCTAATAGCATCTAAATTAAATTTATAATTATCAGATTTACTAAACCAGAGAATTGTTTCATGTCTACAAGAAAATTTTTTTTGTGCGTGTAGACCATGCTGTCTAGCCCATATAATACGATTACGAGGAATTAAATTACAAGATTCAATAATAGGAAAAAACCGAATATCCAAAGGAATCAACATTCCTTTATCAGCAAAAGCTCCAACTTGCCAAAATAAAGAACCTGTTTTTTTAAGAATCCTAGCACATTCTTTTAATACTAATGTCTGTTCTTCTAAATAAATGTTCAGGGCTTGTTTTGATTCATATTCTTTACCTAAATTATAGGGAGGTGAAGATACAACTAAATCTACACTTTCGTCTGGTAATTTACATAGCATTTGTAAGCATTCTTCTAAAAGAATTGTATCTATGGGTATGTTATTTAACTTAATCTTCACTTTCGTACTTACCTCATAAATAAGCATATAAATCCATAATAACTTATTTTACGTTATTAGTAAAGTGTCATTTTGTGATTTTGAAGGTGAGTCTATCCAGACCCACCCTAACCTAAATTATACCAAAGCTGCTTCTCCTTACTAACTACCCTACCCTCATCCTCAAAACCGGCAATTTGCTCACATTAACAACATACTTTTTACATCTTCTAAAGACATTGAAACACTATCTTTATCTTCTTCCTTAGCATCTCTCAAATCTCGTAAATCTTCCAAATCTTCTAACAATTCCTTAATCTTCAAAAATTCCTCATAAGGTAAAACAGCAAATTGTTTTTCACCATTTTTTATTAAAAACTCAGGATGTAATTCAATCATTTTTTTAACTCCTATTACTCATAAGCTTTACTACGATGCTTAACCCTATACACGATTATAGTTTGTTCTTCTAATTCAAACAAAACTCGATAATCACCAACTCTTAAACGATATTCTGGAGTAAAATTTGTTAAGTGCTTCATATCTCCTTGTAAATCTTCTTGCATTGCTTCAATTTTATTGATAATGCGTTCTCTGTCATTTACAGAAATTTTCTGTAAATCTTTAATCGCTTTGGGTTTAAATTCTATTTGGTACTGCACATATTTTAACCTTTTTCAAAACATTAAGGTGAGTTCATCACAGACCCACCTTAACCTAAATTATACTAACAAAGTTTTCCTTTATTAAGCCACAGCAAACTCTGTAAACTTCCGAGTTTCTGGATCATGAAAAGCTAAAACAATATCTTCTTTTGGTACACCTTCCCTTAATAATTCATTTGCAATACCTTCCTCTGTCCAGTCTTCTTCAATGTAAATTTTATTGTTTTTAATTCTTACATGAACATGAGTTGATTTGAGTCTTTTATCTTCTTTCCAATCAACTGTTAACCAAAGATAATGATCATGGTTTTCATCAAATACTAAACAGGTTTCAGAATTATAATCAGGTGATTGATGAACTAATTGATCATATTCTGTAAGGATTTTCTTGATTAATTCTCGGTATTTTATGATTTTATCCATGATACAATTTCCTCCTTTTTATCATTAAAAACAATAAAATTCATTTGATGGCGTTGAATTAATGCTTGAATTGATTTCCTTTGAAAGAAAGTATTAAAGACTGAATTTTTTATTCCTAAATAAAGTTCATAATCTTTGTGAGAAAGTTCGAGAAAGTCACGATAGAGAAGATATTAACCTAAAGCATTTTGAAAATCATTCATTGGTGAAGGATTGATAAAACTTTTGATTTCAACAACAATTCTCCGGTTTTTTTGTTCTGCTAATAAAGTTTTTTCTGCTAATAAATCAGCATAAAGGTTATCATCTTCATATTCAAGTGTATAAGAATCAGCTAAAATTGTCCAACCATCTTTGATTAAAGCATTTTTAACTACATCGTGGTAGATGTCTTTCGCTGGCATTTTTACCCTGTATGTTAAGTAGTTATTTTGGCTAGTTAATATAATTATACTAATTTATTTAATAGGCGATCGCACTTCATTCTACTTATATTAAACAGCGATACCTTCGGTAAGCTACCGCTAACGCAGTTCCATGATCCCTGAAAAAAGCGATACCTTCCGTAAGCTACCGTGATCGCTCTCTCATCCTACCTACATCAAACAGCGATCTTGACCTCTCCCCCAACCCCTCTCCTGCAAGGAGAGGGGAGTAAATCTTCCTCCCCCTTCCCTCGTAGAGAAGGGGTTTGGGATGTTGGAGGAATGCGATCCTACTTAAAATTACAATAAATATATTGACACATAAATTACATCTGTGATATACCTGATTCTATCATATCTAATTTAATCAAATCTACTAGGGGGTATTTAATGTCAAATTTTGGATATTACTCTATTAAAAATGCTCTCAGCAAAGCTTTAGAATCTTTGCCAGATTGGAAAAGTTTAAACCCCTTTGAGAAAGGACAGCAAATTGATAAATCTTTTAAATCTCTCTTGAAAGATTTAATGGAACAATTTAAAATGAAGCCTGGTGTTGATTATGTTGATAATTTAGGCGATACTGAACCAATTACAGATTTTGTTGCTTTGTCACCAAAGGCAGATGATTTAATTCAAGGATTGTTAACTGGTAAAGTAGTAGCTATTTCAGAACATAGTAGAATTAGCAAATTAGGTAATCAATTTACTGTTAAAGCTCATTTTCGTGATCTGAGAAAGTCAGCTTAAATAATATTTATTCAATTTGTTGTCTGATATTTTAGACAATGCAAAACAAACTATATTCCAACAACTTAACAGGTAACATCAATGTTTGCAGAAAAGCCGAAATATTTTGAAGATGGAAATTTTATCTACGAGTGTAAATCTTCTCCTGATAATTTAAATAGTCCTATTAATCAAGGTAGTCTCAGAAAATGGATTAATGACTTAAAGAAGGTCTTAAAAAGAAGACAACCTACCGGCTTTCGTTATATATTTCCTGTGAATCGGTTAGATGAAAATAACAAAAGTCTTTTAGAACAACTGAAAACAGAATTTCCCAAGATAGATATACAATATTATGATTGTGATTCAGTTGATAGACTTGTAAAATCCCTGGAAAAAGTCAATAGTTTACCTGAATTAGTTGAATATATTAAACAAGCATAGGAATTAATATTTATGTCTCAATCTCTTCATTTTGCAAAACTTAAATCTTTTACTGAAGAGTTTACCAAAGATAGAAAACATGATGATATTTTACAAGAGTTAAAGAAAACTTTGGAGAAAGAAGAAACCGAAAATATTGATGAAACACTAGACAGTAAATTTACTGAAGATATAGAGACTGAATCTGTTATGATAAATGCCTCTATACCCGAAGTAAGTAAATTACTCACACGTGAATCAGAAATTTTATTACACCCTAAATCACAACATTACTTTGTTAATGAAACAATATGGGAGGTTATAAAAGAAGTTATTTTTAAAGAATCTAAACAAGTTGAACAAAAGGAAGATTTTTTTAGCATAGCAGAAGACTATGTAAAACTTAAAGAATATTTTGACAAAAAAATGTTAGTTTTTGAGGCTTCATAAATTTAGATAGTGGCACAGGCTTCTAGCCTGTGAACCTGCTAAAATCAACCCTGTGAAAATCCAAAAATCAACCCTGTGAAAATTTAAAAATCAAGCCTATAAAGTATTTTTAATTCTTTTTAGTGGATAACAGGCAGGATGCCTGTTCCACAATTCAAAATTAAATTATTTTAACTAAAATTCCTCCCATAAAAAACGATAATCTTCAGGAGTTTCTACTAAATTAGCTTTAACCGGATTTTCCCGAATATAATTCCAAGTATTCACAAACTCTTGATGATTTCTCATTATCCGATCATATCTTTCATCTTGCCACACAATGCCAATATGCTTCATAACTTTGGGAATTTGCTTAGAACTATAACTTTTAATGCTATGTACAATAATGCTTAAAGACCAATATTCATTTTCTGATTTAGATAAAGGCTGCATTAACCAATGAACATGATCTGGCATAATTGCTAAAGCAAAAGTACGATATCTAATTTGATTTTGATTTTGATTTTGACTAGCATCAAAAAATAAACAACAGTTTAAAACTGTTTGCCTTGCTTCATTATTTAATTCTAACTTATCCCAAGTTTTAAAAGTGACAAAATAAACAGATCCCGCTAATTCCCAATGGGGTAAACATCTTTTTTTGATGTCTAGTTCTGGATTATTTTCCACAGGTAAAAGTTTAGATTTTTCTATTTCCATAGTTTTCAGATGATGTTGTTCATGATATTTACAGTATATCTAAAGTCACATAATTATAGTTAATTAAGTTAAGTGGCACAGGCTTCCAGCCTGTGAAAATGTGAAAATCAGACCTGTGAAATGATTAAGTTTAATTCTTGTAAGTAGAGGTTCTTCGGTACTTTTTATGGAGAACCCAGTTCAAAATCATTGAAAGCCTTATTGTGTCGGCATTTCATTGAAAATATTGGGGCATAATCGTTTATGACCTTTACCCCGTAAGGGTTTTGTTGTTATCAATCTTCGATTACCATAAAATCTACGCAAGAACCTAAGTAGATAACAGGCAAGATGCCTGTTCCACAGTATTTTACTATATATTTCAGGTGAGTCCCTTCCTCAATTCATAGATTTATGATTGTTTTTCCTGTTCCTCAACTAACAAAAATTCATGTAATTCATTGATGGAAATAGGAGATTTATAAACATTATCTTCTGATTTATAAACATTTTCAAAAGATTCAATTGCTTCCTTTAATTTATTAACTGCATCTTCTTGAGTATCTCCCTGTCCAACAATACCATTTTCTAAACACAACCCCACCCAATAACCGGAACTTTGTCTGAGAACAACTGTGTAAAAGTTCATTTTTGTTTCCCTATAGATTAAATTTAGGATCAAGAGAAAGTATTAAGCAATAGCAAACTCTGTAAACTTCCGAGTTTCAGGATCATGAAAAGCCAAAACAATATCCTCTTTTGGTACACCTTCCCTTAATAACTCCGTTGCTATTCCTTCCTCAGTCCAATCTTCCTCAATATAAATCTTCTCATTTTTAATTCTCACATAAACCGAAATTGCTTTCACTCTTTTACGATTTTTCCAACCAATATTAAACCAAAGATATTGACTTCTTTGATCATCAAACATTAACACCTCATCTATATCAGGATCAGGTACTTGTGCCGAAATTCTTTCATATTCAGTGAGGATTTGTTTGATTATATTTTGATAATGGTTTAATTTGTCAACTATTAAAATATTTTTTATTTCTGTTAATGATACTTCTGTTAAACATACTGAAAGATTATCTTTCTCATTAGCATCTTGTATATTTTCCAAATATGCTAATAATTCCTCAATCTTCAAAAATTCCTCATAAGGTAAAACAGCAAATTGCTTTTGACCATTTTTTGTTAAAAACTCAGGATGCAGTTCTATCATTTTTTCACCTCTTTATATCCATAAGATTTTATAAACTAATCATCTGCTAAAGTTTCCAACTCATCAGAAATCAAATTTTGCCAATCTTCATCACAATGGGAATGTAAATGAATTGATGCTACTAATAATTCTGAAAATATTTTACCCTTTTGGCGATCGCTTAACTCAGAAAGTTGTAATTGATTAACTAAAGAAAGAACATTTTGGCATTCTTCCTGTAATTCCAGGAGTAACTGGTTCAATGTAGAATTTTCACTGCTGATTTTTTGATTTGCGAGTTTCATTAGTTTTTACCTAACCTTTTTAACGCTTGTTTGATACCTTGTTCAAAAGCTATAATTTCCTTTTCCCAATGGTTAATTAAACCTGTGTCTGGAAATTCTTTCTCTAATTCTAGCCTAATTTTTTCTTGGTGTTCAGCAATACGAGATTCCAAAGATGATATTGCTTTCTTAAAATGACTCTTCCCCATACAATATAACTTATAAAGTCCAGGTGAGTCTATCAAGACCCACCCTAACCTACATGATATCAAAAAAAGCCTGTTATTATTAAGCCACAGCAAACTCTGTAAACTTCCGAGTTTCAGGATCATGAAATGCTAAAACAATATCTTCTTTTGGTACACCTTCCCTTAATAACTCATTTGCAATACCTTCCTCTGTCCAGTCTTCTTCAATGTAAATTTTATTGTTTTTAATTCTTACATGAACATGAGTTGATTTGAGTCTTTTATCTTCTTTCCAATCAACTGTTAACCAAAGATAATGATCATGGTTTTCATCAAATACTAAACAGGTTTCAGAATTATAATCAGGTGATTGATTAACTAATTGATCATATTCTGTAAGGATTTTCTTGATTAATTCTCGGTATTTTATGATTTTATCCATGATACAATTTCCTCCTTTTTATCATTAAAAACAATAAAATTCATTTGATGGCGTTGAATTACTGCTTGAATTGATTTCCTTTGAAAGAAAGTATTAAAGACTGAATTTTTTATTCCTAAATAAAGTTCATAATCTTTGTGAGAAAGTTCGAGAAAGTCACGATAGAGAAGATATTAACCTAAAGCATTTTGAAAATCATTCATTGGTGAAGGATTGATAAAACTTTTGATTTCAACAACAATTCTCCGGTTTTTTTGTTCTGCTAATAAAGTTTTTTCTGCTAATAAATCAGCATAAAGGTTATCATCTTCATATTCAAGTGTATAAGAATCAGCTAAAATTGTCCAACCATCTTTGATTAAAGCATTTTTAACTACATCGTGGTAGATATCTTTCGCTGGCATTTTTACCCTGTATGTTAAGTAGTTATTTTGGCTAGTTAATATAATTATACTAATTTATTTAATAGGCGATCGCACTTCATTCTACTTATATTAAACAGCGATCGCTCTTCCATTATCCCTGAACACAGTGATACCTATGGTGAGCTTCGCTATCTCTCTCACAAACCATAACCAAACAGCGATCGCCTTAATTAATTCTGGTAATATTGTATTTCTGCGGTATTAGTTTCTGAAGACAATTTTAGTTTATGATCACCTTGTCTTGATTTGTCAGGAGGTTAAATAGGTTGTCGTCTGATGAGCTAGAATATATGTAGATTGTTGAATCTGATATTATTGATGATACAGTCGAGGTAGGTAGTGGTTGTGAGTGGAGAGGTACAGGAAGCGAACCGCAATGGGATAATCCCAAATCAACTAAGGCTTATGATCATATTATCCGTCATCATGGTGCAAAGTTAAAACCTAGTAATTTACAGGGTAGAGCATCTAGTAAAAATCAAGATCAAGGACAATGGTTAAATGATCAAGATTGGTTGAAATTGGAAAAGTTAATTCCCAAGTATTATGGAAATTATACTATTAAATTTAATCGTCCCATTGGTAGAGTATATCATACTGATGGCAGTGTTACAGAAAACGTAATTTATGCTCTAATTGGGAGAAATCCAGATGGTACAATTAAATATGCTTATCCGATAGTAAAGCCTAAATAAAATTAATAAAATTAATAAAATTAAGGAGTAATAATAATGAATAAAGTTGAGCAATTTAAAATCAGATTAGCAGAACGAAATTTAGAAAATTTTGCTGATCCTCCTGACGATCCTTTAGGAGAATTATCGCCTTTTGAATTAGGGTTAAGAATGTTCTGTTATGAATATGATCATAAAGTGATTGTAGAAATAGGGGAAACAAAATTTAATGTATTTTTTGACCCAGATATTTGTATGTTATTAGAGGAGAGATTAGCTGAACACATAGGAGATTTACACAGGGGTAAAACTATTCGTTTGGACTTTGTTGAAAGTTATTGGATCATGATTAAATTTGTACCTGTTGGTAATGAAATTAGTTGTTATTTAAGGGAGGTTGGTTATTCAACTGAGGAAAGATTAGTGATGTTGAATAAACAGCAAGTTGTGGATGAATTAAGGCGGTTTTTAACTGAATTGATGGATATGGCTGCTAATTTGGGTTATGTTAGTTTGGAGGATAAGGAGGAATTTATTAAACCTGCTTTTAGTGATTCCAAGGTTTTGGTATAGCGATCGCACTTCATTCTACCTACATCAAACAGCGATCGCTCTTTCATTATCCCTGAAAATAGCGATACCTACGGTAAGCTATCTCTTCGAGTCCCGTCAGGGATACGCTAACGCACCTGAACCATACCCAAAATGGCGATCGCATCCCATAATTTCCAAAAAGCAATGTATACTTTTATCCTGCGAGACTTTATATACCCTAACTATTTTCACTATTTTGCACATTAATCTGTAAATACTCTTTATTTGATATATAAGTTTCTACATTTTTTAATATTTCTCTTAAATAACAAATAACTCTTTTTTGAATCTTCAATAACTCATCAGCAGTAGCATCTCTACCAACTTCCTCAAATGACTTAAAACCATGTCCTAAATCATTTCTATTAGTTTTAATTGTCAGTAGATCAATCCCATCTCTAGTTTTGCTCTTATTAGTTTGGTATGAAAAACCATAAATTTTGGCAGTATTTCTTATTTCTTGTGCATCTACATTACCTGAAAATAGTCTTTTCTTATTTTCTTTCTTCACCAGAGCATCAAAGGTAACTGATACAATATCAACCGAAATATTTCTAAGATTTATCAAAAGAGAATCTGTTGATTGAATATCTTTATCCCTGACATGATTAATAACAATCTTTTTAATTTCTTCTCTCACGTCATCGAAAGAAACTCTTTGAGTTTTTAATTCATCAAAAATTGTTTCAATTGCATTACGCATTGTAGCTTCTACTAGGTTGTAGAGTAACAAATATCCTGTCGCTTTAAGAGTCTTTTCTAAATCATCATCTATTGGTTTTGTTTTGATATTGTTAGAATTACCCATACTTAATTGAATTGAACCTTGATCTAGGTTTTTTAAGAAGTAAAAATATTTACTAACTTCTTTGGCGCGTTCATCAAAATTTTGAAATAATGTACTTTTCATGAATTACCTAAAAGCTGATCACGAACATATTCAATACGACGAATGACTTTATTTTGAGAACTACTAGCATCAGATTTAGTTAATTTTTTAAAATCATCAGAATCTAAAAAAGCAGTAGATTTTGGCACTAAATTGGGATTTTCTCTTAACGCCAAAGCAATACCTACTGTAATAGATTCAAACTTAATTCTAGTTGTAGGTTCATAGCAGTCCTTAGTTTTTCGATAAATATGTAAAGAATTGGAGCAATATTTTTCTATAAATTCTAACATCACATAAAATTCATTTCTCATATCATTTATTTTTTGTAAATCAGATTTATTTTCCTGCTTTAAATATTCATCCAAAAATTCATGAACTTTGTTATCAAACTTGCCATAATTTTGATAATTATTTAAAAAGGCAAAAAAACGTAATACATATTCTTGTGGATCTCTTTTGTTAATTTCAGTGTCAGTAAAGGAACATAAATCTCTAAACAGTTGATTTTTTGAAAGTTCTTCAATTAAATCAAGACACTTTCCTGGTTGACCTCCTCTACGTTTCTCCATTGCGTTTAATTCAAGACTTCCAGTATTAATTCTCTCGAAAAGATCCCTTCTAATCTCTTCATCTGCTTCTTCTGTTAATTGAATCATTCTAATAGTAGTTCTGTTAAAACGTCGTTGGCGTGGTAGTGGTAAATCTTGAAAAGTAAACCCATTCAGATGTTGTAATTTTTTAAGATTCTGTAATTGTAGTTGGTTTTTAATAAACTTAGATAAAGTACGAATACGTTGCGTACCATCTATAATTTCTAAACGGGCTAAATCCTCTGATCCTGATATATCCGCAACAAAAATATAAGGTATTGGTAAGCCTAACATTAGAGATTCTATAAATTTTGATTGTTTATCTTCATCCCAAGACATTTCTCTTTGATAATCTGGAATAAAAATTTCATTTTCACCTTCCTCTTTTCCATCTAAATATTTTTGAACAATTATCTCAATGGGGTATTCTAAAGTGTTGTAGTCAACACGCTTTGTTTTTTCACGGATTTCTTGTTCCGCATTTTCTTTGCGTTGATCTGTAATTTCTATTTGAGTTACCATATTTGACAATTTATTTTTGTTAATGTTTACAATTAGAGTTTTTTGATTGAGTGAATTAATTACATTTTACCACTGAAATAGGTGAATTTAGCTAGAGTAAAAAATCTTAATAATTGATGATTGAATATCAACGTCTTAAAATCAAGGTGAGTCCATCAAGACCCACCCTAACCTAAATTACACCAAAGCCGCCTGTTCCTCCTTACTAATTACCCTACCCTCATCCTCAAAACCAACAATTTGATCAAAATTCAAATAACGATACAAATTATCCGCAAAAGGATGGATTTTCTCACCCACAATATCCAAATATTCCTGCACATTAGGAATACGCCCCAACAACGCACAAACTGCCGCTAATTCTGCCGATCCTAAATACACTTGTGCGCCATTTCCCATGCGATTATTGAAGTTACGAGTAGAGGTAGAAAACACAGTAGTATTATCTTCCACTCTCGCCTGATTTCCCATACACAAACTGCATCCAGGAATCTCAGTTCTCGCTTTTGCACCTACGAAAACATCATACACACCTTCTACCTTTAATTGGTGTTCATCCATTCTTGTAGGTGGTGCGATCCATAACCGCGCTTTTACCTCTCCTGCACCTTCTAAAACCTTGGCAGTTGCCCGATAATGTCCGATATTTGTCATACAAGAACCTACGAAAACTTCCTGTACTGGATCATTCGCAACTTCCGATAATAACTTAACATTATCCGGGTCATTGGGAGCAGCAACAATTGGTTCTTTGATTTCATTCAAATCAATTTCAATTATTTCTGCATATTCCGCATCTCCATCGGCTGATAATAACACAGGGTTGGCTAACCATGCTTCCATTTTTGCTACTCTTCTCATGATGGTTCGCGCATCAGAATAACCCCGTGCTACCATATTTTTTAACAGGGCAATATTTGACCGCAAATATTCGGCAATGGTTTCTTCACTCAATTTAATTGTACATCCAGCACAAGAACGTTCTGCGGAAGCATCTGTTAATTCAAATGCTTGTTCTACTTTTAAATTGGGTAAACCTTCAATTTCCATGATCCGTCCAGAAAAAACATTTTTCTTGTTCTTTTTCTCGACGGTTAATAATCCTTTTTGGATGGCAACATAAGGAATAGCGTTAACAATATCTCTCAAAGTTATTCCTGGTTGCAATTCTCCTTTAAATCTCACTAAAACTGATTCTGGCATATCTAAAGGCATTACACCCAATGCACCTGCAAACGCAACTAACCCAGAACCCGCAGGAAAGGATATACCCAAAGGAAAGCGCGTGTGAGAATCTCCTCCTGTTCCCACTGTATCCGGTAATAACATCCGGTTTAACCAGGAGTGAATGATACCATCACCAGGACGCAAAGCTACACCACCACGAGAGGAGATGAAGTCTGGTAATTCTTGATGGGTTTTAATATCCACTGGTTTGGGATATGCTGCGGTATGGCAGAAACTCTGCATTACTAAGTCTGCACTGAAACCTAAACAAGCAAGTTCTTTTAACTCGTCTCTTGTCATCGGTCCTGTAGTGTCCTGAGAACCGACTGTAGTCATAATTGGTTCGCAAGATGTCCCCGGACGTACACCGGGTAAACCACAAGCCTTCCCGACCATTTTTTGCGCCAATGAGAAGCCTTTTCCGGTGTCTGCTGGTTGTTGGGGACGAATAAATAATTTGCTGGGTTCTAAACCCAAAGCTTGACGGGTTTTGTCGGTGAGGGTACGTCCAATTAATAGGGGAATGCGTCCACCAGCGCGAACTTCGTCTAAAATGGTGTCAGGTTTGAGGGTGAAGGTGGCAATCACTTCTCCTGCTTTGGTAATTTGTCCTTTGTAGGGGTAAATTGTGATTACGTCACCGGTTTCCATTTTGGTAACATCGCATTGTATGGGTAATGCACCTGCATCTTCGGCTGTGTTAAAAAAGATAGGTGCGATCGCCCCACCTAAAATATAACCTCCGGCTCGTTTATTGGGAACAAAGGGAATATCATTACCTAAATGCCATAATACAGAATTGATTGCAGACTTACGAGATGAACCGGTACCGACTACATCACCGACGTAAGCAACAGGATGTCCTTTTTTCTTCAAGTCTGCAATGGTTTCTAAACTTCCCGGTTGACGGGTTTCTAACATTGCTAAAGCGTGAAGGGGAATATCAGGACGGGTGGTAGCGTGGGTTGCGGGTGATAAGTCATCGGTGTTAGTTTCTCCAGGAACTTTGAAAACCGTAACGGTGATAGCTTCGGGGAGTGTGGGACGAGAAGTAAACCATTCTGCTGCTGCCCAAGAGTCTACCACTTTTTTGGCGTATTTGTTGGTTTTTGCTAGTTCTAATACATCATGAAACGCATCATAAACCAATAAAATTTTACTTAATGCTGTGGCGGCGCTTTCTGCTACAGAGGAACTGAGTAAATCAATTAATGATTGTACGTTATAACCGCCTACCATTGTACCTAGTAATTCTACTGCTTCTAGGGGAGAAACTAGGGGACTGGTAATTTCTCCTTTTGCAATAGCTGTGAGAAAACCTGCTTTAACGTAAGCTGCTTGATCTACTCCGGGGGGTATGCGATCGCGTAATAAATTTAATAATACCTCTTCTTCGCCTTTAGGTGGATTTTTGAGTAATTCACATAATTCTGATGTTTGTTTTGCGTCTAAAGGAAGGGGGGGAATACCTAATTGGGCGCGTTCTTGGGTATGTTGTTGATATTCTGCTAACATGATTTAGCTTTTCTCCTGCTATGTCTTGTTTTCTTTATTTTATTGTAAAAGAATTGTTACAGGAGTTACTGGTAAACGAATTTGTCAGATATAAACAGTTTATAGTTTATAATCAGATTATTAAAAATTTTACTAAATTTAACTTTTATGTCAGCCAGGGATACTTACCATGAAGCAATTAAAAATGCCTTAATCAAAGATGGTTGGATGATTATTCGTGATCCTTATACTATTAAATATGAGGAGATCCAATTATTTGCCGACTTATTAGCTGATAGAACTTTAGAAATTGAACGCAATGGACAACAGATTATTGTGGAAGTGAAGAGTTTTATCAGTCGTTCACCCATGCGTGAATTGGAAACAGCTTTAGGGCAATATATTATTTATCGTACCTTATTAAAGGTCATTCTTCCTGAAGCTAAAATTTATTTAGGAGTAAGTCGTGGTATTTATAAATCTTTCTTTTTACAAAAAGCGATTTCGTTTATTATAGAAGAAAATGGTTTAAGATTAATAGTTGTTGATTTGAATAAGGAGGAAATAATTCAATGGAGAAATTAAATCTATATCGCAATGTGATCAAGAAAATTCTCACAGAATATGAACAATTAGCATCACAAACACCTAATCCTGAAGGTGTTGATAGTATATTAGCATTTGATGAACAAAGAGATCAATATCTTTGGTTTCAAACAGGTTGGCAGAATGATCATAAAATTAGAGGTATTACTGTTTATGTGAGAATTAAAAATGAGAAAATTTACATTGAGGAAGATTGGACAGAAGAAGGTATTGCAACTGAGTTATTAAGGGAAGGTGTACCAAAGGAAGATATTGTTTTAGCTTTTCATGATCCTGAAACTCGGAAGTTTACAGAATTTGCTGTGGCTTAGGTTTTAATAATGTAGGTTATGATAGTGACACACAATATTTTTAATGAGTAATATCAACTGCGGTAGCAATATAAGTGAGTAGTAAAACTTGCTTGACAACCAATAAAAACATGATTGATTGTAATTTTTGTAAAACACTAAAGTGAGGTAATTATGAAAGTTGTTTGGAATTGTTTTTTAAAACTCTTTATTATCTTTTTTATGCTTTCTACATCGTTGATTATAATAGGTTTAGATTTTTATTATTACATAATTGGATTACTGATTATGTTAATAATATTTTCTTTGCGTTTATGTTTGGTTCATGATTGTAAAACTGGATGGGAAAACGGCAAAGATATATTCAAATCTTATATTAGTTTTGGTATAATAATTGTACGTAAAAATTGGGATTTTTGGACTAGCTTGTTAACATCAGAATTAATATAAAAATCTAGGACTTACGCACTGTACAAACTCACCATCATCTGCATGAACGAAAATCCGTCGTTTCAGGCTTTTGGCGATTAACTTCCGATCAATAGCGAACTGCTTGCAGCAGTGCTTCGCTATCGCTCAAAAATCATCAAAAAATCATGTTAAAGTACCCGAAACCCATACCCCATATTTGGTTGATCCTGTCAATGCGTAAGTCCTAAAATCATAAAAAGGTAGATGTATCTTTATCTACGCTTTTAAAAAAAAATATAAGAAATATTAAATTTTTATGATATGTGGCAATTAATTTTTGTTAATCGAGGTATAATACTTTATTGTCAAAATCAAATTTTTAACTTGTAAATCTAATGAGTAATGGGTTAATACAGTTAACATCTGCTGAAATTAGACATAAAATAAATCATCAGAAACTTTTTGGAGTAGATGATTTGTTTGAGTATCTTTTTAATTTCTGCAAAATCTGTTTAACAGCAGATCAAAAGCAAATTGAGAATTTTAGCTACTATGATTTAACACCATCAGTTTTACTTTATGGTGTTCCTAATACTGGTAAAACAACGCTATGTTATTCATTGTTTGATAAGTTAAAACGAGAAGTTACCCCTGAGATTAACTTTTATTATATTGATATAGGACGGATGCTTGATCCAGCTTTAGGTCAGTCTTCACGTAATATAGGAGATATTTTTGATGATTTAAAAAGTAAATGCAAAAAAGATTCTTCTGTATTTTTATTATTAGATGAATTAGATACTTTTTGTATGAGTAGAAGTAGAACTCAAGAACATGATGCTATCAGAAGAGCTATGACAACTCTCATGCTAGAATTAGATAAACTTCATCCTAGTAAAGATAACAAACTTTTGATTTTTGGAATTACCAATATTCCACAGTCAATTGATACAGCAGTTGTGAGGCGATTCTCTTTAAAAAAAGAGATGCAGACACAAATGGATGTAACTTCTTTTAACAATTATTTAGAAGTTTTGGGTGATACAATTAAATATTCTCCTGCTCTAGAAATCAAAAAACAGCTATATGATCTTTATCAACAAAGAAATTTAACTGCGGGGGATGTAAAGAATTTTTACAAAGAGATTTATATTGATTTTTTATGCAAAAATGTGGAACAAAGTCTAATTGAAAAGAAAATCATAGAACTCTTTTCACAAGGGTTTTCAACTTCTGAACATCTTGCAGCAACCAAAAAGGAGCTAATTGGTAATGACTGATCAAACTGATGAAGATAAGATGATGGAAAGACTACTCATTCATAAAAATATGATTGGCTGGTTGATTAAAAAACTGAAAGCAGAAGGAATTGAATGTCAAAGAACTACTGGTAATGATCCTAATGGAGATATATTATTGATTAATCCTGAAGATGAACCGAGAGTACAAGAAATGATTCGGAAAATACAACAAGAGTATAATCAATAATTACCTTATGAAATATATTGAAATAAAAGCCCGAAAAACAACTCTTTATCCAGGGGATGTAAAAGCAATTATATCCAAAGGTTGTGTCAGTGGAGTATTAACCACAGGTAGAATTTCAGATAATGCCAAAAAACTTTTAGATCAAGCTGGTATTGCTTGGGCTGAAAATATCGAAGAAAGACAATTTTTAGAATCTGAAGCGGAGGAATTTGAATAATGTTAGACATTAAGTTTTACAGCAAAAATGGTGAATTACCCATTACCATTGATTTCCAGCCTGAATTTTCTGAAAGACTTGCTAAATCAGATTTTTCAGAAATAGGAACATCCCGCAAACAAAAAATCAATATAGAAGATGGAGAAGCAGATGATATTGAAGTAGTTGATTTGGATAAGGGTAAAATCAGTAATCGAACAAGATTAATAGATTTTTTTAAAGAAGCAATTGTTGAAGAAAGTATAGCTATGCTAGAGAAATTAGGTGAAGGTGATACTCTACCCTCAAAAGAGGAATATAAGCAACAAACTTATACTCTGAGAAAGTTTCAGCAAATACTAAAAGTGTTAGAAAATTCTCAATATTCTTATCTACAAAGAGTTACTTAAAGTTATCGTTAACTTTTGGTGGTGATAAATAATGGTGCGTTAATTTAACGCACCTTAACACTAATATAAAAAATAATCCCATCCTGTAAATCCTTAAATCCTGGACATCCTGATATGGCTACGCCACGCTACGCTATCAGACAATATGCTATAATCAACCTAATGATTTAGGAGTAAAATCAATGCTACAAATCAATAAAAACTACGTATTAGATCAAAATCAAAAACCAATAGCGGTACAAATTCCTATTACCGAATTTGAACAAATAGAAGAAATCTTAGAAAACTATGGATTAGCAAAACTCATGGAAGAAGTAGAAACTGATGAAATTCTCTCTAAAAATGAAGCTATCCAATATTTAAACTCACTGAAAAATAACAATGTGGAAAGTTGAATACACCAAAAAATTTCTAAAAGAATTAGCTTCTTTACCTCAAGATATACAATCTCGAATAGAAGCAATTGTTTTTACTGAATTAGAAATAGAAAACCCCTTTGAATTAGCTTATCTTGGTAAAATGAAAGGTTACAAAGATAAATATAAAATTAGAGTAGGAGATTATAGAATCGGTTTAACTCTTAATCAAGAAACTCAAACTATTTTATGTCAACGAGTTGCACATCGTAGCGAGATATACAAAATATTTCCTTAAAACAAGAACTCAAAACTTATCAAGAGGGTTAAAACAATGGAAGATGAATTAAGAGACGAATATGATTTAAAAAGTCTCAAAGTTAGGAAGATGGGAGCAAAACGTAAAAGTTTTGGTAATACAGTCATCAAACTAGATGCAGATGTAGCAGAAATTTTTCCTACTGCTGAATCAGTTAATGAAGCACTGAGATTTTTAATTAGAATCACCAGAGAAAATCAAGTTACATTATAAATTAAATTCGGTAGGTTGGGTTGAAAAAACCCAACTTTTTTAAATCCTGAAAATCCTTAAATCCTGGACATCCTGATTCTGACAACCAAAATCAAGTCTGAAAACCCAATATTGTCATCAATTCCATCAAAGAAATAGTTAGATCCCAGACTTCTGGAAAAAGTCAGGGATCTGATGATAGTCGAAAGTTGTCTAGGAATTAACAGAAATCAACCAAACCAGTTAGAAGGTTGAAAACCTGGTTGAATTGTTTCACAAAGGTGTTGACTAATAAACTCTGCTTTTGCTTGCATGATTGAAAAAATCCCTTGGTGAATCAAGTTTTGTAGATGTAATTTTTGTTCTAAAGGATTACGGGATAACTTGTGATTGAAAAAACTCTCTTTGGGATTTTCAGCTAATAATATTTGACTCTCAGAAACTCGACTATCAACACCAGGAAGACGATCAATTACAAAAGAAATTAGCTCTTGACGTAAATCAGGAACTGCAAAAACCTGTTGATAAGGTTGGTAGGGGTATGTATGCAAAACACTTTCAATTTCACTAATAACAGATTGCTGTGTTAACTTAACTACGGTTTTCATTTGTTCTTATCTCCTTTTCCATGCAAATAAATGATTGGTGCAACAAAACATTTATCTCAATAGCAATTTGGTAATGATAAGCAGTGATCACCCTTTCCCACACCATACCCGACACCCCCAATTCAAGATTTAATCTTGGCAAGATATCAGATGATTCAAAGTTGATGATATTTAGTTGTAATTTATACCTATTTAAAGATGTTATTTTCAAATAGGAATCCAGCTACTGCTTAATTACCGATGTTAGAGCTATACAAATATAATTATTTCATATTTACGCTATTTTGGTGAAAAACTACACAAAACGCAGCATAAACTATTAGGGATCAATTTTATTTACCTTTATTTACAAAAAATTTTGTTAATTATGCTTAACCTGAAAGTAAAGTTAAACTCACAATAAGATTTACATTACCTCTGATATTATTTCTATATGAAGCTGCTCCTAATTATGCCCCCGTCTGTGGGCTTATTTTGTCTTTCCCCAGAATTATATTCTGAGGGAAAAATTAAAGTGTAATTTACATATTAAAAAAATCTTAAAAAGTCCACATCTTCCATCAATAGATGTTGCAGTTGCTGATCAATTTCAGCAGCAGCAGCTAATCCCGAAACCATTGCTCCTTCTACCAAATTTCCGCCACACCAATCACCACAACAAACTAAAGGTAAAGGAGTATTGGCAGATAAACAAGGTATATCTAAAGGAGTACGAGGAAAAGCATAACGCCAACGATGTACTTGCATCCATTGAGGATTTTCTAACCAGGGAAGTGCTAAATTTTCTGCTGCTTTTTGCAACATATCATTACCAACAGGTTGTAAATCTTGGGTTTCTAGATGTTGTTGAGCGAACTTGGCGCTACTTTGTAACACAAAATGCGGTGGTTGTGATTGGGGACGCTTGCTACTATCGAATCCAATCCATGCTAAATCAGCATGATCATTAAAAGTTAAAGCTTTCCAATGGGGTAAGGGTTGAGAGTTGGGGGAAAATCCCGCCATGACACTAATACAAGGGTAAAACTCAACAGAATGCAAACTATCGAAAAAATCAGCACCCAATAAACTTTTACCCAAAGGCGCTAATAAATCTCCAGCTTGGGGTGCAGGAATAGCAACTATTAAACCCTTGGCGTTTAATTGTTCATTATTGTCTAAAGTAAGACACCAAGCATTTTCTTTGGTAAGATTAATCTTGATCACACGCTGATTAAATAAAATCTCTAAACCAGGAGTGAGAAATTTAGCAATACTGCTCATTCCCTCTGGTGCAACATAACGCGGACTACAGTTTGCTGGTTGAGATATACCTTCAGTGATGGAAAATTCATAAACTATATCTGTCCAGATTTTCAGAATTTGCCGATTTTGCAATAAATCCACAAATTTACTGAATAATTCACCCTTAGGTTTTAGATAACAAGCACCATGATCAGCCCAAGTTCCCTGTAAACGCCGAGTAGCAACCCTTCCCCCCACACCACGAGATTTTTCCACCACTAAAACCCCATAACCAGCTTGACGTAACCGCTGGGCGCAAACTAAACCAGATATACCCGCACCAATAACCGCAATATCAGTAAGATGAGAATTTGACATATTTCACAATTCAACCTTGACAATAACTATTAAAAGCTAATAGTAGAATAGGGTACAGACTAGCAGCATGGAAGGGAGGATGGGAAATTGGATGAACTAAGGGCGGTACTAGAGTTAGCCACCGAAGAAGAACTACAAGACTTAACAGCTATTCTGTTTAGTCGCAAATTTAATCCCCTAGATTATGTTCACACACCCGAACCCATCGTAGTGCAAAGCCAAGATCGTCAAGCTTGGTTAGATGCAATAGAAAACCGCTTTCGCTTTTTAGCGGCTGATGGGATCACGGTATTACGGGGGCGCACTGATCAAGTAACTTACCGACAAGCATTAATTCAAGTATGTAAATATTTGAAAATTCCTTATTATGACGATTTAGCAACCATTGATTTAGAAGCAGAGGTATTTTTGCATCTTTTAGGAAAGGTGTGGAAAAAATTGCCAAAACAAGAACAACAAAAAATTGCCACTAAAATACAACGTCAGTTATTATCATCAGAGGAGCAAAAACCATTACCTCTGTCATTACAAAAAGATCCTTTAGGATTAATTTTCAAAGGTGGTAGTGCTTTAGCTGTAACTTCCGTGATTCAGCCTTATGTACTTCAACAAATTGCCCGTCAATTTGCCATTCATTTAGCTACCTATCAAGTAGCCAAAGAAGCCGCAATTACAGGTACACAAGTAGCCAGCAAACAGTTTCAAAGCTATGTCACAGCACAAATGGCGCGAAGGGGAATGACTGTAAGTGCAGCCCGATATAGTGCAGTTCGCACAGTATTTGCTGTTGTCGGACCAATGATGTGGGCTTGGTTTTTTGCTGATTTAGGTTGGAGAGCGATCGCTACTAACTATGGTCGCATTATTCCTACTATTTTCACCCTCGCGCAAATTCGTCTCACCCGTGCAGAATGTTGGGAGTTAGCTTGAACAAGGCTTTTTATCATCCTGATTTTAGTTTGCAACCTGCGTGGAACAGTCTTCAATTTGGGTTGCTTGTTTTCCCTGTCAATCCATTTTTGGGGGCTGTAACTATTTGTTTGGCATCATTAATAACTTGGGCGAAAAAATACCGCACCATTAGCCAAAAACCCCTACACAAAGGATTTGCAATTTTAAGTTTATTGTTGTTGATAACTACCGGGTTTGCCTCTCATAAATTAGAGGCTTTCCTGGGTTTATTCAACTTATTACCTTATTTTTTTGTATTTGCCGGATTAACTTCCCTAATTCAAACACCTGCTCAATTATGGCGAATAGCTTGGATTATGATCATAGGTTCTTTACCTGTGGTAATTATCGGTTTTGGACAATTATTTTTAGGTTGGAGTTTTAAAATACAATTTCTTTGGGTGTTAATAGATTTGACAATTGCCCCCGGAGGAGATCCACCCGGACGTATGGCTTCTGTGTTCATGCACGCCAATACTTTAGCCGCTTATTTGGTGACAATTTTTATTTTGGGTTTGGGTTTATGGCTAGACAATTATCAAAAACTCCAACAAAAAATCCCACAGAAAATCACAACTAATTACCATCCCATTATTTTCTTAACAATAACAGTAATTGCTAATTTCTTAGCTTTGATTTTAACCAACTCTAGAAATGCTTGGGGAATAGCGATTATTACCTGTTTAGCTTATGCTTTATATCAAGGTTGGCGGTTAGTTGTCGCTGGTTTTTTGAGTATTGCCACTAGCATATTGTTAGCAGCTTTTGCACCAGAAGCGATCGCTCAATTTTTCCGTCGTTTCGTTCCTTATTTTATCTGGGCGCGGTTAAATGATCAAATGTACCCTGATCGACCAGTAGCATTAATGCGAAAAACTCAATGGGAATTTGCTTGGAATTTAACACAACAACATCCCTTTACAGGTTGGGGTTTACGCAGTTTTAGCGGACTTTATAAAACCAAAATGCAGATAGACTTAGGTCATCCCCACAACTTATTTTTAATGTTATCAGCAGAAACCGGTTTAATTACCACTTTGTTATTTTGTGGGTTACTAATTTGGATTTTAATTACTTCTAGTCAAATTCTATGGAAATCAGAATCTTTAGAACCAGAAAACAGAATCATCTTTTTTAGTTATTTATTAGCCTTTATCGGTTGGATAATATTTAATACAGTCGATGTCACAACATTTGATTTACGGTTAAGTACATTATTTTGGGTATTTTTAGCTGCCCTATGCGGTGTATGTTATCAGTATAAGTCACGTCATCATACCAATTCTATGTGAGGTTGCGCTATATTTCCGTAGGGGCAATTCATGAATTGCCCCTACCATGTATAATTTGTTGTAATTTGAAAACAATCGTTACAATACTTAATTTAATCGTGTAAATATTTACTATCTTCCATCCAATGAACATAACTAATTTGTTGACACATACAAGCTTGAAGATAGCGGAATTTATCTAACATTTTATTACCCCATTCTTGAGGAACAGATACAAGTTGTAAAATTAGATAAGCGATGAGACTGGCATAAATTTGTATGCCAATACCATTAACATTTTTGGTAATTAATTTATCTAGTTTTAGGTGCATCTTTAAGAATTTCCATAATAATTCAACTCCCCAACGTAAACGGTAAATATCCCTGATTTCATCATCTGTAACTGCTGCCTCTCCATCTGACGGTAAATTCGTGACTAAGCGAAATTCAGTTTTAGTTTCTAAATCACAAAAATTAACTACCCTATAAGCGGGAGCATCACTCGCTGAACCGATTTTGACTAATCCAGTTCCCGATTCAAATTCTAGTTTCCAATTATTCTTAATTCGCACTACAAAATATTTGTCTTTTTGCACTAATTCCTGCATAAAATTTAGTCCCGCAAAACCTCTATCCATTACCCCAACAGCATCTTGCGGTAAATTAGACATCATTGATGAACCAAATTTATAATCATGATTATGTCCAAAATTTATCAAATTATCTTCTGGACTTCCTGTTGACAGATTGAGGGAACTAAAAAGTTTTACTTGATGATGTCCTAAAACCCATAGTAACTTACTTGTTAAGGTAATTACTGTAGAATCAATTGGACAAATGGCGTATTTATCATGTAACTTTTTGTGAGCTTTTTTCTGGACTAATTTATTCAATTGATGATAAATCTTTTGGAAGATTTCTTGATTTCTGTGTGTGTTAGCCTTGGAAAAAGTCGAAATCCTTACATCAATCCCTGTATTGTTTAATCTTTTAAATAAGTCCCTCATACTTGTTAAACTATTATCCAAGGCATAACCCAACCAACACTCAACTTAAAGACGGGTGTTCAAAACCGGATAATCATTTTTTGGCAAGGATTTGAGGATGTCTTTGACAATCTTGGGAAATGAATTTATAATCATGATCAAATCAATATTTTGATATAGCTTGCTCAAATTTTAATATATTTTGGGCTATTTTTATCACAGATTTCTTAACATTCAACACTTCTGGACTAAACCATATGAATAGTAACGTATTAGAATTTACCATTTATAAGCTGATAGCCCCCAATAACTCCAAGGATAAAGAATTAAGTGAATTATTTATTTCTTGGACTACTCAATTGACTTTCGATCAAAAAATAGCTGTAACCCTATTCCTAACATATATCAAGGAGAATTTTGAATATCTTTCAAATGATGCTAATGAAGCACTTGAAAGTTATTGGAATAACTCCAAGATAATCAATTACTGATTTTATGATGATATTTTTTGGTATGCGATCGCTTTTGGGGATGTGGAGAGCGATCGCTTTTTGGGATGAGGAAGGTGCGATCGCTTTTTAGGGATGTGGAGGTGCGATCGCTTGTTGAGGATGTGGGAATGGGCGATCGCTTTTTAGGGATGTAGGAATCGCTTTTTGTGATGTGGGAGGGCGATCGCTTTTTGGGGATGTGGAGGGCGATCACTTTTGGGGTGTGGAGGGGCGATCGCTTTTTTGGGATGTGGAGGAGCGATCGCTTTTGGGGTGTGGAGGGGCGATCGCTTTTTTGGGATGTGGAGGAGCGATCGCTTTTTGGGGATGTGGAGAATCGAGAACTAATCATCTCTATTTCCACGAGTTAAATAACGGACTTCTTCCAATAAAATATTAAATCGCTGATCGCTTTCAGCTTGTCTTTGTTTGATCAATTCCATTTCACGCTGATTTTGAGCAGCTACTTGTAGCAATGCTTGAGCTGTTACTCTCAACCCATCTATGCTATCTTTAACTTCAGTTATACTTTCCCTAACTTCAGTCACACTTTCTCGCAACTCAGTCACACTTTCTCGCAACTCAGTCACACTGGAAGCCAAATCATCAAGCATTTCATCATTCCACCGTTGTACACTCATAGTATGTTCTTAATATTGCAATTAAACTAATATTCTAATTATACCAAAGATATCGCTTGTTTGGGAATGTGAGAGGGCGATCGCTTGTTGGGGATGTGGGAATGCGATCGTCCCAGTGCTGACTTGTCAGTTCGCTCTCAATGGAGAAATTTTTGGAATTAAATTAATCTGTTAAAATTGGTTCAGGTAAACAACTCCAAATGTAAAATCAATGAAAATTAAAGCTATTATTTATCCTGCCCAAGAAGGGGGTTACTGGGCTGAAGTACCTGCACTTCCTGGTTGTATAACAGAAGGGGATACAATGGAAGAATTAATTAATAATCTTCAAGATGCTATACAAGGTTGGCTAGAAGTAGCAAATGAAATTCAAAAACCAGATCCAATCTCACAAGTGATTGAAATTGCAGTATGAAATCAATTTCTGGGAAAAAATTATGTAAAATTGTTGAGAACAAAGGTTGGATTATCAAAAAAATTACAGGCAGTCACCATATTTATGAAAAACCTGATGAAAGTAAAATTATTTCTATTCCTGTACAATCAAGATTTAAAACTTGGGACTTTAAAATCAATCATGAAGATAGCTGAATTGGTAGAAGATGATTTGTAATTAATCTTTGTTGTGTAGGCTATAACATACGTTAGTCTTAGAGGGCGTTTGAAAACTTTACCGAAGGCGATCGCTGTTTGGGAATGTGGAGGGCGATCACTTTTGGGGATGTGGGAGGGCGATCGCTGTTACAATTAAAGAGATTTTGGAGGGTATGAAGCGATGATAGTTACAGCAATTAGACCCGTAACAATCGAAGAGTTTTTGCAATTACCAGAAACAGAACCTGCTTCCGAATTTATTAATGGACAGATCATACAAAAACCGATGCCTCAAGGGGAACATAGTCAACTTCAGATTGACCTCTGCGAAAGAATTAATCAAATTGCCAAACCTCAAAAAATCGCCAAAGCCTTTCCCGAACTACGCTGTGTTTTTGGTGGATTAGCGATCGTTCCTGACATAGCTGTATTTCGTTGGGAGCGAATTCCTCGATTGTCGTCAGGACGGATTGCCAATCGTTTTGAAATTTATCCCGATTGGGCGATTGAAATTCTCTCGCCCGATCAAAAATATAAACAAGTCCTAGCCAAACTATTACACTGTGCCGAGTATGGGACGGAATTGGGATGGTTGCTAGATGCTGAAGATGAAAGCATTTTAGTTGTAGATAGCGATCGCCGAGTGAGGGAATTTAAAAATAGTGATCGTCTGCCTGTTCTTACAGGGATTTCATTAGAGCTAAACGTTCAAGAAGTCTTTAGCTGGTTGATTTTTTGACAGGATTGCTTTTGGGGATGTGGGGAGGGCGATCGCTTTTTGGGATGTGGGAGGGCGATCACTTTTTGGGATGTGGGGAGGGCGATCGCGAAGCACGACCTAAAAATCATTTGCTAAAATAGAAGTAACTTAAAGTTACAGGAAAAACAAATAAATGATCACTTTAGAAATGGCGATCGCTAAAATTAAACAATTACCTCTTGAACAGCGCAATGAAGTAATTAAATTTATCGAGTTCTTAGAATTTAAAGCAGGAAACATTGATCTTGCTTCCCAAGAAACAAAAACTACAAAAAATTACCCACTGAGAGGAAAACCTATTACCATTGCTAATGATTTTGATGAACCTTTGCCGGAACTTTGGGAAGCATTAGCAGAATGATTTTACTAGATACCCATATTTGGCTATGGTTACTTCACGATCCTAGTCAATTATCACAAGCAGCATAAGCAGCTATTGAAAGTGAAGAATCTCAAAATGGCTTATTAGTTTCCGCTATTTCTGTTTGGGAAGTAGCAGTTAAATCTAGTGTCGGTAAATTAGTTTTGCCTTTACCCATTGATGAATGGTATCAGTTAGCGCAAACTCATTCAGGTATAATCATAGAACCTTTATCACCCATAGATGCAATTGCCAGTACACAGTTACCAGACAATTTTCACAAAGATCCAGCAGACAGAATTTTAGTTGCTATTGCTAGACGTTATGAAATTCCCCTTGTTACCTGTGATGCCAAAATTTTAAATTATCCCCATGTAAAAACGATTTGGTAAATATGCGATCGCTGTTTGGGATGTGGAGGAAGTGCGATCGCTTGTTGAGGATGTGGGAATGGGCGATCGCTTTTGGGATGTGGGGGGGTGATCGCTTTTTGGGGTGTGGGAGTGCGATCGCTTTTGGGATGTGGGGGGGCGATCGCTTTTTGGGGATGTGGAGAATCGAGAACTAATCATCTCTATTTCCACGAGTTAAATAACGGACTTCCTCCAATAAAATATTAAATCGCTGATCGCTTTCAGCTTGTCTTTGTTTGATCAATTCCATTTCACGCTGATTTTGAGCAGCTACTTGTAGCAATGCTTGAGCCGTTACTCTCAACCCATCTATGCTATCTTTAACTTCAGTTATACTTTCCCTAACTTCAGTTATACTTTCTCGCAACTCAGTCACACTGGAAGCCAAATCATCAAGCATTTCATCATTCCACCGTTGTACAGTCATAGTATGTTCTTAATATTGCAATTAAACTAATATTCTAATTATACCAAAGATATCGCTTGTTTGGGAATGTGAGAGGGCGATCGCTGTTTGAGAATGTGGGAGTGCGATAGCGAAGCGCTCCGTAGGAATCGCTTTTGGGGAAGTGAGAAGTGCAATCGCTTTTTGAGAATGTGGAGGAGTGCGATCGCTTTTGGGATGTGAGAGGGTGTTTGAAAAGTTTTGGATCGTGATTTTAGGCACTTCATGATCCCCCCTAACCCCCCTTAAAAAGGGGGGAACTAGAGTCAAAGTCCCCCTTTTCAAGGGGAATTTAGGGGGATCTAGAAATAGTTGATACACCATCAGCGACTTTTAAAACATCCTCTGATGCTTTCAGGAATGGTAAAGGAAATAAACTGAGGTATAATAGAACTAACAAGCAAATAAAGACTAGGAAAATAGATATGATTACAGTAGAATTTCAAACCACTATTGAAAATGGGATGATCAAAATTCCCGAACAGTACCAACAACAGTTAAAACAACCCAATATAGTTAAAGTCACTCTTCAACAAGACACTTCTGAACAGTCTGGAAATTACCTCCAATATTTATTAGAACATCCGTTAAATATAGAAAAATTAACTCCAATGAAACGAGAAGAAATTTACGAAAACGAATAAAAAAATGACATTTTTAGATTCAAATATCTGGATATATGCACTTAATCAGAGTCAAGATATCCGAAAACATCAAATTGCTAACCATCTAGCCACACAAACAGGACTTTATTTAAGTACCCAGGTAATCAATGAAGTTTGTGTAAACTTAATCAAAAAAGGAAATTTTTCTGAAAATCAAATTCAAAATCTTATTCAAGGTTTTGATCAAATTCATCATATCATTGAACTTGATTTGAATATATTGTTAACAGCATCCACATTAAGAACAAAATATTTATTCTCATTTTGGGATAGTTTAATTATCGCCAGCGCACTATCAGTTAATGTGAATCAACTCTATTCAGAGGATATGCAACACGGTTTTACAGTGGAAGGATTACAAATTATTAATCCTTTTCTCTAAGCGATCGCTTTTTGGGATGTGGGAGGGCGATCGCGAAGCACGACCTAAAAATCATTTGCTAAAATAGAAGTAACTTAAAGTTACAGGAAAAACAAATAAATGATCACTTTAGAAATGGCGATCGCTAAAATTAAACAATTACCTCTTGAACAGCGCAATGAAGTAATTAAATTTATCGAGTTCTTAGAATTTAAAGCAGGAAACATTAGACATGATATAATACAAAAATAAATCATTTTATAAGTATTTAATAATGATTGAAAGTTTATATCTTGATACCAGTGTTATTGGCTATCTTACAATTAGACCAAGCACTAATCTAATTACTGCTTCAAATTCAGTAATTACACAAAATTGGTGGGATACTCGTCGGCAAAATTTTACTCTATATATCTCGGAAGTAGTTTTAGAAGAATTAGCGAGAGGAGATCAAGAAATAGCTACTAAAAGACTAGAGCTAATAAGTGAATTACCATTATTAGCAATCAATGAAGCAGTGGAAGAATTAGCCCAGCAATTTCTGATAAAAAGCAATCTTCCTCCTAAAGCATCTGATGATGCTTTGCATATTGCCTTAGCCACTGTTTATAAAGTAGATTATTTGTTAACATGGAACTGTAAACATATCGCTAACGCACAAATCCAGAAAAAACTCTCACAAATTAGTATTCAATCTGGATATGAACTACCAACAATTTGTACACCCTATGAACTTATGGGAGATTAACAATGTGGAAAGATGAAGTATTAGAAGAAATTTACAAAATTCGAGAAGAACACGCTAAATCTTTTAATTATGATTTGCATGAAATTTGTCAAGATTTAAGGAAAAAACAGGTAGCTAAAAACAGAAAAATTATTACTCAACCTCTCATCAAATCACTATCCTAAACTAAGTTTTGGTATTGAGGGGGCGATAGCGCAAGTGCTGACTTGTCAGTTCGCTTTTTGGGGATGTGGGGAGGTGCGATCGCTTTTTAGGGATGTAGGAATCGCTTTTTGTGATGTGGGAGGGCGATCGCTTTTTGGGGTGTGGGAGGGCGATAGCGAAGCGCTCCGTAGGAATCGCTTTTTGGAGATGTGGGAGGGCGATCGCTTTTTGGGATGTAAGGGGCGATCGCAAAACTTCAAAAAGAACGATACCATTAAATTAAAATAAGTCAAACTAATTAAGTACAGCCATGAAAACATCAGCATTCCAGAAAGCTATTGAGTCAGTCGAAATTTTATCAATAGAAGATCAAGAAATATTACTTAACCTTCTGCAAAAAAGACTGCACGAAGCAAAAAGAACCAAACTATCTCAAGAAATTACAGAAGTTCGTCAGGAATTTTATGAAGGAAACTTTCAATTTGGTTCAGTTAATCAATTCTTAGGAGAACTTGATCAACCATGAACATCGCTTGGACTCCTAAATCATTGCGTTCTTTTAAACGTCTAATCCGAAAATATCCAAATCTTCGACCTCTGATTGAACAAACTTTATTGCAATTAGCTGAAGATCCTTTTTATCCTAGTTTACGTACTCACAAACTAAAAGGTGAGTTAGCTAATGTCTGGTCTTGTTCAATTGACTATAATTATCGTATTTTGTTTGAATTTGTTGAAAATACTGAAGACCAACAAGAAGCTATTTTGTTGCTCAATTTGGGAACTCATGATGAAGTATATTGATACGAAAGTGCGATAGCGAAGCCCACTGAAGGTATCGCTTTTAGGAGATGTGAGAGGGCGATCGCTTTTGGGGATGTGAAGGGGTGATCGCTTTTGGGATGTGGAAGGTGCGATAGCGAAGCGCTCCGTAGGAATCGCTTTTAGGAGCATCAGAAGTAACTGAATTTCACCTAGCACTTGGTCAATGTCTCAATTACCGTTCAGCTTTGAAATTGACTGAACCTGAGCGGATGCTGTATTTAGCTATTCCCGTAGATGTTTATAATGAGTTTTTTAGTGAAGATTTATTCAGAGAATAATTACTGAGTATGAACTAAAATTACTAATTTTTAACCCAGAACAAGAGGAGATTGTGATATGGAGAGACTAAATTACAAAGAAATAGTCCAAAAAATTCTGGAAAATCATGTAAAAAATAGCTTCCATAGTCAGACAGAAGTTAAATTAATATTTGATACAGAGCGTGATAGATATCAAGTTCTTAATCTTGGTTGGCAAGATTTAACGCGAATATTTGGATGTATTATTTATATAGAAATTAAAGACGGTAAAATTTGGATTGAACGCGATGGAACGGAAATAGGAATTGCTAATGAATTAGTAGAAGTTGGAGTTCCTAAACAAGATATAGTTTTAGCATTTAAAGCTCCATACAAACGGAAATTTACTGAGTTTGCAGCTATTTGAATCTTATGTAATTCAGGTATTTAATGGTGATCGCTTGTGATTATGGGCGATCGCTTTTTGAGAATGTGGAGGAGTGCGATCGCTTGTTGGGAATGCGATCACTCATCTACCATCTATGATTTGTAGGGGTTTAGCAATACTAACACCTTGCATTTTTGGTAAAAATAGGTTTATAATTAATTATATGTAATTATCTTCAAAAAGAAAATAATGCTAACTACATACACTGCCAAATATACAAAAGTTAATAGCGGCTATATGGGACAACTGATTGAATGGCAAGAAGTTATTACTGAAGGAGAAACCTTAGAAGAATGTAGAATTATGTTACAAGATGCTCTCAAAGAAATGATCATTGCTTATCGTCAACAAAATAAAGAAATTCCCACAGGAAGCTCTTTACTTGAACAAATTCCGGTAGAAGTTTGATTATGTCAGTAAAACGAAAAGATTTAATTAAATATTTAGAAGAAAACGGATATTATTTATTACGGGAAGGTGGAAATCATTCGATTTATACTAATGATCTAAAAACTATTCCTGTCAAAAGACATCGCACAATTGATCGCATTACGGCAAATGCAATTTGCAAACAAGCAGATTTATTACCTAAGTTTTAAATATTACCGGATCTCTCATGGGACGCTTTGCTATTCAGAGAATAGTAGGTATCGCCTTTAGCGATCGCTGTTTGGGGGATGTGGGGGTGCGATCGCTTTGATAATGAGGGTTTTGCAGGTGCGATCGCTTTTTGGGATGTGGAGGGGCGATAGCGAATCGCTGCTGCAAGCAGTTCGCTTTTTTTGGATGTGAGAGAGCGATACCTACGGTAAGCTACCGCTAACACCAATAGCTCATCAAAACTTTTGCAATTATAATTGTTAACAACCCAGTAAGTTATATTCGCAGCTATGAATAACGCATTACAATATATTTGTGATTCAGAAGGGCCAACAGTTTCCGTAGTTGTACCCATTGCCCTTTGGCAAGAAATAATGGCTGAGAGAGAAACCGCTTATCTATTAAGCAGTTCAGCCATGAAAGCAAGATTACTTGCAGCTAGAAAACGTCAAGAAGGAATTTCTTTGGAAGCAGCCTGTGAAAAACTTGGAATTTGATATGGATGCTTTTGAGGACTTAGCTTGGTGGATCGAAACTGATCGTAAAAAAGCATTAAAAATCATTAAACTAATTCGTGAAGTACAACGTAATCCATTTGAAGGCACAGGACAACCTGAAGCCCTAAAACACGATCTATCTGGCTGCTGGTCAAGGCGAATAGATCAAGAACATCGTCCAATACTATTCGGTTAACGAAATTTTATACTTAAACAACCTATTGTATAAAAACAACAAATTGTTGAAGATGTTGGGTTTCGTTCCTCAACCCAACCTTGTATCTTAGAGGAGGTTGCATCTTGCCCGCTAAACTGATGTGGAAATGCTTTAACCTGCCATTTCCTCTAATACCTGCCTGATAGTATCCGTTGGTACTTCGTCTGTCACTTTAACTGCACCTATTTGGGTAGGTAACACAAACTGCACTTTCCCAGATTTGACTTTTTTATCTAATTGCAAAGCATCAATAATCGCTGCAATATCTAAACCTGCTGGTAATTTTGTCGGTAAACCTGCTTTTTTAATCAGTGCATTTTGACGTTCTGTGTCGGCTTTTTGCCAAAGTCCCAATTTTACAGCAATTTCCCCTGCTGCTATCATGCCAATACCCACAGCTTCACCATGTTTCAACAAGCGATAATTGGTTAAACTTTCCACCGCATGGCCGATAGTATGACCATAATTCAAAATTGCCCGCAGTCCAGATTCTTTTTCATCTTGACTGACAACATCTGCCTTCGCTTGACAAGAATGAGTTAATATGTAATTTATCAGGTCGGATTTTACATAGCGGAGTTGGTCAAGGTGCTTACTCGCTTCCAATTGAGTAAACAATTCAGCGTCCCAAATTACGCCGTACTTGATCACTTCCGCCATTCCCGCCCGAAATTCGGCTACTGGTAAGGTTTTCAGGACTTCAGGATCTATTAATACTAAACTGGGTTGGTGAAATGCACCGATCAAGTTTTTACCTTGAGGATGGTTAACGCCGGTTTTACCACCTACAGATGAATCTACCATTGCTAATAAGCTGGTAGGAACTTGGACAACATTAATTCCTCTTAACCAAGTAGCAGCAGCAAACCCAGTCATATCACCAACCACACCACCACCTAAAGCGACCATCGTTGAGGAACGTTCTAACCGATGTTCTAAGGCCACATCATAGATTTTTTGGATGGAGTTTAAAGTTTTGTAGCGTTCTCCAGGGGGGAGGTTGTAGTGAACCACATCAAAACCAGCATTTTTTAAAGAGGCGATCGCCCTTTCCCCATAATGTTTAAATATCATCGGGTTAGAAACCAACAGTACCTTTTTACCCAGTTTTAAACCCGTCATCTGTTCACCCAGTTGATCTAAACTCCCTGGTGCAACAGTGATTTCATAAGAATTTTCTGGTATATCAACTTTAATTACAGAACTCATTTAACAACCCTGATATCATCACAATTTCGCGTATTTTATCGCAGTTTGGGTACTGGTGACTGGTGAATGGTGACTGGTGAATGGGTAGTAGTTGATAATTATGAATTATGAATTACGAATTACGAATTATTAATGATTCAATATATTTAGTGAACTAATTTCTGGAGTAATACAAATGGCTATCGTTGAATACATTGCATTTTTAGTCGTGTTTATGGGTATCGCAGTTGGTTTATTATTTGGTCTACGTTCCGCCAAGATCATCTAATTCCTAATTATTCACCCTAAAACCCTTTCTAGAGGCGGGTTTTCCCGCCCTTGATAAACAAACTCAAACCCTAACAGGTTTTCTACTCTGTCACCTGACCAGCAGGTGTTTTCCCCTGCTTCTCAAACGGTGGCCGCATTTCTAAACCCAATAAATTCAACATTTGCCGATCTGCATCATAATCAGGACAGGGAGTAGTCACCGTCAACATCTTATTATCATCACTGGAAAAAATCGAATTAGCACCCACCATAAAACATAAAGCTTGTTCAACTTGGGAAAGTTTCGCCCTCCCCGCACTTAAACGCACATCAGAAGTGGGCATAATAATTCTAGCAGTGGCAATCATCCGCACCACTTCCCAAATCGGAACTGCCGGCTGATTTGCCAACGGTGTACCCTCAACCTGTGAGAGAATATTAATAGGTACTGATTCGGGATGGGGTTGTAAATTAGAAAGGGTGTATAACATTCCTACCCGGTCCTCAATGCTTTCACCTAAACCGAGAATACCACCAGAACACACGGTTACATTAGTCGTGCGGACGTTTTCAATGGTGTTTAGGCGATCGCCATAAGTCCGAGTAGTAATCACAGTGCTATAATATTCCTCAGACGTATCTAAATTGTGATTATAAGCATATAATCCCGCATCTTCCAAACTTTGAGCTTGGTTTGCAGTTAACATCCCCAAAGTACAGCAAACCTCTAAACCCATAGAGGTGACATCTTTTACCATCTCCAGGACTTGCTCAAATTGGGAATTATCCCGCACTTCCCGCCAAGCAGCACCCATACACACCCGACTTACACCGGTTTCCTTTGCTTTTTTAGCAATATTTAGCACAGTTTCTTTTTCTAACAGTGCTTCCGGTTTTACCTCGGTTTTATAGCGTGACGACTGAGCGCAATAACCACAATCTTCCGGGCAACCACCAGTTTTAATAGATATCAACTTACAAACCTGTATTTGTTTAGGATTATGAAATTGCCGATGTACAGTAGCAGCTTGATAAACAAGCTCTAGAAATGGTGTATTATAAATAGCCAAAATCTCATCTTTTTGCCAATTGTAGCGTATTCCCACCGTGACTATCCTTTTTTAGAATGTTACCAAAATAAACAAAATTACAGCAAAAACAGCAAAATAATAATTTTAGTATATGAAATCAGAACTGCCACTAATTAAAACTAACCGCTTATTTTTAAAAGTAGCTACTTCCGAAGATATACCGCAAATCATCAAATATTTTACTATAAATAAAGACCATCTTACTCCATTTTCACCTACTTGGGCTGATGGTTTTTTCACAGCAGAATATTGGCAATATCAAATTGAGCAATATCATCTAGAAATTATTCACGGTTGCGGTTTAAGATTCTTTATACATCATCAAAACAACCCCAAAGAAATAATCGGCGTTCTCAACTTCAGTAATTTTATACGCGGAGCAGCTAGTTTTTGTAATGTTGGATATAGTTTAGCAGAAGCAGCACAAGGTCATGGTTACATGACAGAAGCATTAAAAGCGGGAAATAAATATATATTTAATGAACTAAATTTTCACCGGATCATGGCCAATTATATGCCCCATAATCGCCGTAGTGGTAATGTATTAAAAAGAGCAGGTTTTGTAATTGAAGGATATGCTAGAGACTATTTATTAATTAATGGTCAATGGGAAGATCATATACTTACCAGTTTAACTAATTATAACTGGAAACCGTATTAACAGGAGTCAGGAGTCAGGAGTCAGGAGTCAGGAGTCAGGATAAAGAATTGATTTTTTAACCCTATTCCCTATTCCCTATTCCCTATTCCCTATAATGTAAGATAAAGAGAACACCAATTAAAAACTACTAAAAATGACACTTGCTGAAACTCCAAATCCCACCACTTCAAGTAATCCTTTACTATCACTTAAATATGAAAGTGCCTTAGAATCATTAGGTAATGATTACTATGATGAAGTCGCAGCCGAAGAATTTCCTCAACACATTTTGCGCTGGCGTAATAATGCAATTTTACCACGCTTAGGACTTGAAGCAACAACAGTAAAAGACGAAGATTTTATTCACGCATTTGGTAAATTTCAAAGCAGAAAACCATTTTTAGCATTGCGTTATCACGGTTATCAATTTGGTGAATATAATCCCCATTTAGGCGATGGTAGAGGGTTTCTTTACGGACAAGTTAGGGGAATAGATGGGGAATTATATGATTTTGGGACAAAAGGTTCAGGAAGAACACCTTACTCCCGTGGTGGTGATGGAATGCTCACTCTGAAAGGAGGAGTTAGAGAAGTTTTAGCCGCAGAAGCATTACATCGTTTAGGTGTGAAAACTTCCCGTTGTTTAAGTATGATTGAAACCGGGTTAAGTTTATGGCGTGGTGATGAACCTTCTCCCACTCGTTCCTCAGTCATGATTAGAATGAGTAAATCTCATATTCGGTTTGGAACTTTTGAAAGATTGCATTATTTGAAACGTCCTGATTTAACTAAGAAATTGTTAGATCATGTGATTGATGAATATTACCCAAACTTGAAAAATGAAGATGATAAATATGCTTTATTTTATGCTGAATTAGTCAAAAGAGTAGCCGAGTTAGTAGCGCAATGGATGGCAGCAGGTTTTTGTCATGCAGTTTTAAATACTGATAATATGTCAATTACCGGTGAAAGTTTTGATTATGGACCTTATGCTTTTATTCCTTCCTATGATCTATACTTTACTGCTGCTTATTTTGATTATTATCGCCGCTATTGTTACGGACAGCAACCAAGTATTTGTCATCTGAATTTAGAACTATTGCAAGAACCGTTAAAAGCAATCATTGATCTTGCTGATTTGCATCATGGTTTAGGTAAATTTGCCGAATACTATCATCTGGAATATCGAAATTTAATGTTGAAAAAGTTAGGTTTTGAAGATAGTAACTTAGCGGAAGGTGATGATTTATTAGATTTGACAGTTACTTTTTTGAAAGATAGTCAAATTAATTATCATCAATTTTTCGCAGATATGGCGCAGACTTTTTCAATTAAATGGCGTGATGAACCAGCTTTAGTAATGAATGGTTGTGAGATTGTACCATCTGTAGGTTCATCAAATATTTTTGATAATTGGTGTCTGCTTTATCATAAAATCCTGAATAATTTTGACCCTGAGCAAATGCAGACAATTTCCCAAACTTTAGCTAAATATAATCCCCAAGCAAATTTATTAAGACCAGTGATTGAGTCTATTTGGCAACCAATTGTGGAGTCAGACAACTGGCAACCTTTTTATGATTTAGTCAAAGGATTTCAATAGAACGTTTGATTGAGATTCTGATGGTTAAACAGGTGTAATTTCAGTTAACATTTGTCAGAGTGATAACTAGAGATTGCACCAAAAGAGTGATCAGTATTCACTTGAATGACTAAATCAACTTTCGAGGATCTTAATAATGGCTTGATCAATAATTCTGGATGTAATGAACGCCAAAAGTAATTGACAAATTCCTCGATTTGTGGATCATTCATGCCGGATTTACCAGCAGCGATCATTTTTCTTTCAGCTTGTTTACGCCATTCTAAAGAACAACGATAATCGCTGGGATCAAGTGCTATCAAGCTATCTAAGCGTTGCCATAGTGGTAAATAAGCTTGCAGTTGGTGATTCATGTCACGAGCAAAAGCCCGATCATCATCTGTGATAATGGGGGGTGGTGTGGTAGTAAAAGCTTGGGGATCAATGGGTAGTACACCCACAAACCAACCTTCAAACAGGACTATATCAATGTTGGTAACTATTTCTGGGGTAGAGCGATCGCCAGCACCAGAGTAAGCAGATTTATCGAAGCGGGGAACTGTCACAGGACTGTTGCCTTGACGAATTTGATCGAGTACACTTAAACCTAAGTCGATATCGTGAGTTCCTGGTGGACCACGCCAAATCAAACGGGGATCTTGCTGCGTTAAAGTCAAGCGATCGCTGTATGTTTTGTATAAGTCATCCAAAGATAAACTTAAAGTAGAGTATCTCAACTCCTGGAGAATCAAACTGAGAATCCGGGACATTGTGGTTTTACCAGTACCTTGTCCACCTAAAATCCCCTGAATGAAAGGTCTGCCTAACTTTTGTCGCTGGGATGCAATTTTCATTCCCAACGGTAGCCATAAATCCCACAATACCTGTAACATAGCCTGAATGGGAATTTGCAGGTTATTTTCACAAAATTGGCTAAAAGCAGGGAAAACCGATTTCAGTAGCTGCGATCGCTCTTGAATAACTTGAGTTACATTGTCGGGGGTAATATTAAAAACCTTTGTCCTCACAGGATCAGCCAGTGTTGCTGCTTGTGCTAACACTTGCCAATCAGCATCTATTTCACCTGTGAGCAAAAATTCATTTAGCCACTCACTGAGCATAACTAGCACCCATTACCAAAATAACTTGATCAATTGATAATTGACAATTGATAATTGTTTCATTCAACGCTGAAAAACTTCCCTTTTCAGGGAAAAAAGCCAAAAATTCTGCTTTTTCAAGACTCTGACTTGAACCGGAGAGGTAATTGTCAATTTTTCATTGTTAATTGTCCATCATTGAAATCTTACGAACCCAGCTTAAAGGCTTCTAAGAATAGACTGTAGATGAAACCAACTTTCAGAAAGTTCAGAGTTTCCACCCACAGAGCTTGTCTAGCCAAAAAGCGGCGACTGTAAAAAATCCTGCTGGTGATCTCCGTTAGTAAAACCAAAAAAGCAGCGGCCACCATATCCAACTCGGCCTTTTGTCCAGCGGTAGTAGATACTGCCGATCCCATAAAAAAACCAAATAACCAACTGATTAAAAGTAGGGATAAGCGCCGCCAAGGATTAACAAACCATTGCTCCACACTCCTAGCAATGGTACTGAATAGGTTGTTAAGACGAGTATTTTGCATATTGGGGACTGGAGACTGGGGACTGGGGACTGGGGACTGGGGACTGGAGACTGGGGACTGGAGACTGGGTACTGGGGACTGGGGACTGGAGACTGGGGACTGGGGACTGGGGACTGGGGACTGGGGACTGGGGACTGGGTAATAGGTAGTAGGTAATAGGTAATTAATTATATTTTTCCCAATCACCAATCACCAATCACCAATCACAACTGAAAAAAATCTTATCTCTAAAAAGTATGATTATGAAATTTTCTATGTATCGCAATTTGGCAGTGATAACTTTTGCATTAGGATTACTAGGACTTGTAGCCGGATGCTTAGGACTGAGTGTATCCTTTGAGCCTGAGCAGCCAGACATTTTATCAACACTGACAGATCAAACCGCTACATTAGAAAAACAGACAAACTCACCAAGTGCGTCAAAGCAAGTTCTATCTGCTAGTACAACTAATGTCGCCAGTGCAACCAGCAAGCAAACAGAAAAACCCACTACAGAAAATTCACCTGCCCAAACTGATCAAACTACAAACTTTGGCAGTTTGCGAATGAGTAATAAAACAAATCAGCCTGTGCGTTTGGTCCTCTTAGGGCAACATTCAACAGTTAAAAATACCTCAGCCAATAAAAATAAATATAATGTTCCGGCACATTGGGATTTTGATCCCCAAGAAGGTAGTGAAAAAGGTTTAATTTTATCTCTGCCAGAGGGTAATTTAAAACTAGATCAAGGAGATATTTTAGTGGCCTTTGCCCAAGATGGCTCTCGACGCTATTGGGGTCCTTATGTTGTTGGGAAAACTCCCTCACCAAAATGGAATCCCCAAACCGAAGAATGGGAATTAATATTAATTCCTTAATGGGTACCCTGTCACCTATTCCCTATTCCCTCATCTAAATTTATCCCGGAACAAACAGGTAAAACCACTTTAGAGGTTGTTTCAAAAGTTTTTTATTGTCGCAAATACGGTAGGTTTACCCACACCCCACACTCTAGCTGTGACCTGAGAACAAAATATAACTAATAAACGACTTTTGAATTATTGTGTTTATGGGAAAGACACAATTTACCGTGTCTGTAAATATGGATTTATGAGGATAAAATTGAGCGATCGCCCTCCTATTGACCAATGGTTTAAAAACATAGAACAGCGTCCAGCCCCTGCTGTGACTATTGCTATACTCTGGTTGCTGTTGATTAACTTCATAGCTTTTGTTTGGAATTTGGGTAGTATCGGCTTAGTTGACGAAACAGAGCCACTTTTCGCCGAAGCTTCCCGGCAAATGCTAGTTACAGGAGATTGGATCACACCCTTTTTTAATGGTGAAACTCGGTTTGACAAACCAGCGTTAATTTATTGGTGTCAAGCGATCGCCTACTCTATTATGGGCGTAAACGAATGGGCAGCACGTATACCCTCAGCACTAGCCGCAACTGCTGTCACAGCTTTATCGTTCTACATTGTGCAGTGGCATTTTGCCAAAAAAGATCAACTAGAACAAACAGCAAACCCCACCCGTCGTTACCTAACAGCCGCCCTAGCATCAGCTATCATGGCACTCAACCCAGAAATGATAGTTTGGGGAAGAATCGGTGTATCTGATATGTTACTCACCGGTTGTATAGCCTCCGCCTTACTATGTTTCTTTTTGGGATACGCTCAAAATTCCACCCCTTCCCGCTTCCCTAATAAATGGTATTTAGCTAGTTATGTGTTGATGGGTGGAGCAATTTTAACCAAAGGTCCAGTCGGCATAGTTTTACCAGGTTTCATCATGATCGCCTTTGCCGTATACTTAGGCAAATTCTGGCAACTATGGCGAGAAATGCGCCCAATTTTCGGACTATTCCTAGTCTTCCTCGTATCTGCTCCCTGGTACATCTTAGTGGCTTGGCGCAATGGCTGGAATTTTATTAATGCCTTTTTTGGCTATCACAACATAGAACGCTTTACAGAAGTAGTTAACGGTCACTCAGCGCCTTGGTATTTTTACTTTTTAGTCGTGTTATTGGGGTTTGCACCATATTCAGTTTTTATCCCTGCATCTATAGCTAGACTAAAATTTTGGCGGCGTTCCCACTTTCTCAACCAAGAACGTTCTCAACACTTAGGTTTATTTGTCTGTTTTTGGTTTTTAGGTGTATTTGGGTTTTTCACCATCGCTGTCACCAAACTTCCCAGTTATGTATTACCTTTAATGCCAGCAGCAGCTATTCTGGTAGCTTTATTTTGGAGTGATCTATTTTCCCACACCCAAACACAAAAATCTTTCCGCATCAGCAGTTGGGTAAACGTTGCCTTTGTATCTACAATAGCAGTCGCCTTATTTAACCTCTTCAAATTAGTAGGCACAGATCCCGCAGCACCGGAACTTTACCAGCAAATTCAAAATTCAGGTTTAACAAATTGGGGGGGTATAATTTGGCTGGTTACTGCGATTATTATCGCCGCTTTCATATTAATTCGTAGTTTCCGTCCCATCATCGCTATTAATATTGTGGGATTTGTAGCATTTTTGGCAATTGTTTTAATGCCAGCATTATTTATGATGGATGCACAAAGACAAGCACCTTTAAGACAATTATCTGTACTTGCAGTTGAAGAAAAACAACCTAATGAAGAATTAGTCATGGTAGGTTTCAAAAAACCAACAGTAACTTTCTACTCACAAAAAAAAGTCACTTACCTTTCTGCTGCACAAGAAGCTTTAGATTATATTCACACTCAAGCAGCCAAAAAAACTAATCCACCATCATTACTACTTTTAGCCGAACATAAAAAGTTGATGGAAATGGACTTACCACCAGATAATTACAAAGATATTGCCACTAAAGGAGCTTATAATTTGATTCGCATACCCTTCCAACGTATTAAACAAGATAAAAAGGAAAAAATGAAAATTTCGTAATTTGTAAACAAGGGAATAGGTTGACAATTGTCAATTATCAATTGTCAATTATCAACTACCCCTTTCCTAATGCTTGATTAATTTGATTTAATAAGTCTGCCATTGAAATCGAATGAGGCAGTCTCTGAATAGCGATACTTTCGGGTATTTCTCCCAACAAATAATCATTATTTTGATTATTTTGGGTTTGATCAATGGCTGTATTTACCTGATTTAATTTTTTATCAATTACCAAAATTGGAGGTAAATTAAAAGATAAATCTGATAAATCTGACAAAGCTTTTAACGCTTCTTGTGCTTCTTTATCAGCAGCAGATTCTCCCAAACCAATTAATAGTAAATCAACACTTTGATGGCGAATTTGTTGCAAAACTTCAGTCCAAGAGTTACCCATAGCAGCTTTAAAACCAGCAGTTTGTAAATACTGAATTAAAGCTTGAAACCACTCATATCCCCTTTCATTATTCTGTGCAGAATAACCCATTTCCTGATCATTTGTGAGTGTTTGGTTAATATCTTGTACAGCAGATTTCTTTTGTAACCTATAACCCTTAGCTGACTTGCGTTTTACCTGTGGCAAATCACCCAACTTAGCCACATCTACGACTAAAATATTAGGAGGACAACCAATATTAGAAGCAATTTCCAACACTGATAATAAAGGATCTGGTTTGCCGTGACCATGCTCATTTTCCCTACCCAATGGCGTTAAGCAAGGAAATACACCCAATCCTGGTATTTGGGAAGCTGCCAAGGTTGTGGCTACATCACAAGTCACCAAAGGCAATTTTGCTAACCTTTGGTACTTCATCAAGTGTTGCAGATAATGTTGGGCATTAGAACTGTCAACATCCAACAAAATCACATCAAACTGCCACACCCGCGCTAAAATTTCTGCCTGATCTAAATCATCTACTTCAATGACTCGATGTTCACGCAGGGAGGGTTGGGGATTAACAGACTCTAATTCTGGATTCACCAACCGCAGAATCCGCAACGGAGTTTTTTCCGGTACAATATCGGTATTTGTTAAACCTACCTGCTGAACTTCTGGTGTAGCACACAATCTTTCTAGAATGGGTACTAAAGCTTGATGTTCCACTGGCAAACTCAAGAAAGCATCAGCCCTGTTAGCGTAAGCGTGTTCTTTTTCTGCCCCCGTAGCGGTGATAATCACAGGAATATGGTGAGTTGCACTATCAGATTTTAGTAAAGTCAGTACATCCCAACCGGAAAGCAGGGGTAGTAAGGGATTCAAAAAGATCGTTTTTGGTTGCAAGCGCCGCGCTTTTTCTAATGCTTCTGTCCCTGAACGCGCAATCACCACCCGATAACCTAAACCTTTCAGATTTTGGGTCAGGTCTTCAATATATCGCGCTACTGCCTCAACTACTAATATTAACCTTTGAGAAGAAATAGGTTGATGTACTTCTAAATTTCCCCCCTCTGATTCAGAAAAACTGGTTTTGGGAGGAGAAGGAGGTAATAACAATGTAAACTGGCTACCTTTACCTTCACGAGACAAAAAGCTCACATCTCCACCATGTAATCGAGCTAAAGCCCTTGTTAATACTAACCCTAAACCAGTGCCTTCAAATTGGCGAGTTAGGGGATTTTCTAACTGTTGGAATTTTTGAAAGATTAAATGTTGTTGATGTTCAGGAATACCAATACCTGTATCCCACACTGTAAAAGCAATCCATCCTTCCCAGCGATTTACCCGCAACCCCAGTTTCCCAGTGGTTTCAGTGAATTTAAAGGCGTTGGAAAGTAAGTGTACCAGCATTTGCCGCAAGCGTAATTCATCTGCTACCATCTCCTTTAAACCAGGTTCAATGGTCAGGCTGAATTGGTGATCATCTGAAAAATCGGTGCTTTTGCTCGGTTGACTGTGAAGTGTTCTGGCTTCTGATAAAGCGCGATCGCACACTTCCCGAATCTGTACCAGCGATGGAGTCAGTTCCATCTGTCCCGTTTCCATCCGCGTCAAATCTAAAATGTCATTCACCACACTCATCAAATGACGGCCACTTTGATGAATCAAACCCGCATAACGTGCTTGTCTTTCGTTCAGTTCTCCTAATTGTTGATCTGCCAGTAATCTTGACAAGCCTAAAACTGCTGTCAACGGCGTTTTTAATTCATGGCTAATACAAGCTAGAAACTCATCCTTTAACCGATTAAGTTGAATTAAATCAGCATTTTTAGCTGCCAATTCTTTAAAAAGCTGTTGTTGTTCGGTCACATCCGTAGCTAAAACCAACCACAAATTATCAGTGAAATTTGCTGAATTATTAGTTGAGTTGACAACTTCTGCATCACCACCCCCAACTTTTAATTCAGGACTATCCAAGAGGATTTTAGCAAACTGCCAAATTCGCTCTTGACCATTTTGCACCTGAACAACACAAGTACAAGTACCTTGTTTAGCATCCAAATAGCAATGACTGGATGTAGCATTTGCTTTTCCTTGCTGCTCCTGTATCATTGCTAAAACCGATGTGGAGTGAGGCGCTTGACTGCTTGTAGGCAAGTTATGACCTCTGGCTTCTGGCATCAGCGTCACAGCATCTTCAGTTGCACCCTTGCTAATAGGTGCATCAGAATAAGCCTTGAATGTTTGTCGATGGATATATTCTGGGTCTTCACGCCTGACAGGAGATAGGATAGTTTCTACTTGTAGCCTAATTCCTTCTGGATCTTTCAAAACTCCCAATTGTTGCCACCAAGCAGGATTTTGTGTTAAAACTTCACCAGTGCTTGTTTGCAACATTAAAGGCCAAGGCAGTCTTTCCAATAACTGCACTAAAGCGTTATATCTCGGTGATTGATGTTGATTCTGCTTATAAGAGCGATTTTTTCTTCTAGTATTATTTTCCGTCGTCCCAGCAACTTTAGAGGCAATTGTAACTTTATTTTTAGCTAAAAAGCTGAGTAGGCGTAGGTTATCTAGCAGACCTAAAAATTTACCATCTGCATCAATCAACGCCCAATCTAAATTTTTATTTTTTTGGTTTTGTTGGTGACGTAAAAACAAACTTAATTTATCCAGTGGTTCAGAAGCTGGTATGGTTTTGATGGGCGAAATCAGACTAGGACTCAAAGTGGAAATTGATTGCTGTAGATTTAAAAACGTTTCACCACTGGCTGCTGTTAATAATTTTGGGATTAAACGGGCAGAATACAATAATCCTATGGGACTTTGTTGTTGATTTACCACTACCAAGCGATCGCACTGTTCTTTCTCCAAAATCTCCAGCACCACTGCCAGAGTGCTTGTTTGGGAGCAACTGGGTACGGTTGCTAGAAAGTCATAAAGCGGGTACTGTAGCATTAACATAAAGCTTAGGGGATCTTTCTTCCTGTAATTGCCTCTGGCATCAACATCTGCCAAAGTGCTGATATTTTTCAGGCCTGAAGCCATATCCTCCTAAAAGACGCATAAAATCTTTCCTAGAGATACTGTAAATCTATTCCAGCGATTCACTCACTTTGATCGGCAATTTCCCAATTTCATCATTCCCAGAGCAGTTATACTTGAATGTGCCACTCTTGTGAATGAGTAAACAACCAGCATCTTACTGGTATGGAAACTCCTGATGGATAGTTACAGCTAAAACAATTATCGCTCCAAAGATTATTTTAGAACCTTGAGGAATTATAATGATTTAAAATGAAACCATACTTTAAATTTGTTTATGCATCTTATCAAGGAGTACAATGGAAAAATCTATATGCCGATAGATAGACATTTATAGATCATCAGATTAGCTACCACACATTCTCTGTTGAACGCTTCACCGATTACCTACTAAGTTATATCACTGACGGACAAAACCAGTTAGGAATTGGTAATTTCTCAATAATTTTTGACAAAAGGCGTTCTTTACCCTGATTTTACTGAAAAGTTTTTATCAAACTGAATCAGCACTGAAGCGACACTCTCAGCGTTCATCATATATAAACAATATATATAAACAATAAATGTTATTACCTCTATTATTGATTTGTCCAGCAATTCTTAAGAAATATTTATATAATGCTGATGCGGCAAATACCCAAGCTGGTTTAATCGGGCAGTTCAGGAATTTGATTGATGAGATTTTTTCTCAATTTTTTGGGTTGCCGCTGACTGCTACCACTCCTATCAACGGACAGTTTTTACACAATAGGATGCAGTTAAATAACAATCTATCAGGGAAGCATCTTAATAAGAATAATCATGTATTGGCGTGTAATGAACAGAAAAGCCAGCAATGGTTTCAAGAAATGAGTCCATCGGAAAAGCAGGAACTATTAGCGAACCTCAAATCTGATTACCGGAAAATTCTCATCAATTATTTTATCACAGACAAAACTCTCAAAACTGCAATTGATAAATTCATCAACACCTTATTTTATGCTAATATTCCTGTGCCACAAATTATAGAAATTCATGTAGAACTGATTGACGAATTTTCCAAACAGCTAAAATTAGAAGGCAGGAGCGATGAAACATTACTAGATTACAGGCTGACCTTGATAGATATTCTGGCACATTTGTGTGAAGTATATAGATGTTCTATGTCTAAAATGAACTGAGATAAATTCATGCTATCTTAGATTTTGACTCATGAGTTAAAGAATCAAAAATTGACAGGATTGATTTTTAAATTGTTTAAGATTAATCCTATTGCAACAGGCATCTGTTATTAGTTTCAACAAATGCATCAGCCTATTTTGTATTCCTATTCTGATATCTAAACTGTGCATTTATGAATAAAGTCCAAAAAACCTATGTTCTCAAGCTGTATGTCGCAGGGAACACACCCAACTCCGTGCGAGCATTAAACACACTCAAAAACATATTAGAACAGGAGTTTCAAGGAGTTTATGCCCTAAAAGTAATTGATGTTCTCAAAAACCCACAATTGGCTGAAGAAGACAAAATTTTAGCCACACCGACATTATCAAAGATTTTGCCCCCTCCCGTTCGCAAAATAATAGGTGATCTTTCAGACAGAGAAAGAGTTTTAATCGGTTTAGACTTACTTTATGAAGAATTAAATGAAGAAGACTGGGAACAGTAACATATAGCAGTCAGCATTCAGCAGTCAGTATTCAGCTTTTTAAAACTCTTGACCCTAGTAAAGAACATTTTTTCATAAAAACTCTGTACAGAATTTAGGAATTTAAAAAATCGGGTTAAAGACCTATATAATCAACAATGAGTGACCAAGAGCAACAAGAACAACAAAAACCAGCAAGTGGTGGTGTAGAGAAAATTCGCACCATGATTGAGGGCTTTGACGATATTAGTCATGGCGGTTTACCAGTGGGCAGAACAACCTTAGTCAGCGGTACATCTGGTACTGGGAAAACCTTATTATCCCTGCAATTTCTTTATAATGGTATCACCTACTTTGATGAACCAGGAGTATTTGTTACCTTTGAAGAATCACCCAGCGACATTATTAAAAATGCCCATATTTTTGGCTGGAACTTACAAAAACTAATTGAAGAAGGCAAACTGTTTATTCTCGACGCTTCCCCCGATCCCGAAGGGCAAGATATTGTGGGTAACTTTGACCTTTCCGCCTTAATTGAGCGATTACAATATGCGATTCGTAAATACAAAGCCCATCGTGTTTCCATTGACTCCATTACCGCAGTCTTCCAACAATATGAAGCAGTGGGAGTAGTGCGGCGCGAGATATTCCGCCTCGTAGCGCGTCTTAAACAATTATACGTCACCACACTCATTACAACAGAACGGGGAGAAGAATATGGACCTGTAGCTTCCTTTGGGGTAGAAGAATTTGTGTCTGACAACGTAGTAATTGTTCGCAACGTTTTAGAAGGAGAACGCCGCCGCCGCACCATAGAAATTCTCAAATTGCGCGGTACAACCCACATGAAAGGTGAATATCCATTCACAATTACTAATGCTGGAGTTAACATCTTCCCCTTGGGAGCAATGCGTTTAACACAAAGGTCTTCAAATGTCCGTGTATCTTCAGGAGTTAGCACCCTAGATGAAATGTGTGGTGGTGGTTTCTTCAAAGATTCGATTATTTTAGCCACAGGAGCTACAGGTACTGGTAAAACTCTCTTAGTCAGCAAATTTATTCAAGATGGTTGTGTCAGCGGTGAACGAGCAATATTATTTGCTTATGAAGAATCCCGCGCTCAACTGTCTCGAAATGCTTATTCTTGGGGAATTGACTTTGAGGAATTAGAACACCAAGGTTTATTAAAAATAATTTGTACCTATCCTGAATCAACAGGTTTAGAAGATCACTTACAAATTATTAAATCAGAAATTGCCGATTTTAAACCAGCCCGCATTGCTATTGACTCCCTTTCCGCATTAGCTAGAGGCGTAAGTAATAATGCTTTTCGCCAATTTGTAATTGGGGTAACAGGTTATGCCAAACAAGAAGAAATTACAGGCTTCTTTACCAATACCAGTGACCAATTTATGGGATCACATTCCATTACAGATTCTCATATTTCCACCATCACTGACACAATTATTATGTTGCAGTACGTAGAAATTCATGGAGAAATGTCACGGGCAATCAACGTCTTTAAAATGCGGGGTTCGTGGCACGATAAAGGGATTAGGGAGTACAATATTACGGCTGATGGACCTAATATTAAAGATTCCTTCCGTAATTACGAGAGAATTGTCAGTGGAGCGCCTAGCCGCGTTAGCATAGACGAAAAGGCGGAACTTTCTCGCATTGTTAAACGTTTTGAAGACAAATAAACTGCTAAATCCCGAAAGAAGCTAAATTCGGTATATAGTATATTATTTGCTTCATTTAGCATCATGTTATATTCTGTGAGAAGACAAGTTTTCTGCCGCTAAATGGTTTTTCTTGTGAGGGGATGCGGTGAAAAGACAGCAATTATTATTTCATAGTTTCTTACCTGGTGTAACAGCAGCAGTATTAACAACTCAATCAGCTTGGGCTGGAACAGTCAAAGTTGATGAGGTAAAGCTGGTGTCTTCTCCTAGTGTCTTGGCTGCAACCGATGTGAAAACCTCAGTTGTGGAAATCAATAGGCAACTGCCCATTACTGCGGTTGATAATTCTCCAGCTTTTGTGCCTACGCTGGATTTCAGTAAACTCAGTGATCAGCCTGTGGCTAATCAGAGTGTGACAGAAATTACTGCTGCTAATAATACCAATGTGCCAGCAGTAAAAAGCCTGAAAACTGTTTTACCAGTTTCAGTCCCTGCGACAAAAGTATCACATTTAACAGCACTAAATAAGTGTTTACAGGCAGAACAGAAAAGCCAAGCAGCTTTGCTCCTGTCCACAAGTAGTTGTTTACAAAAAAATGTAGATAAGGATAGTCAAAAGGTAGCCCAGGTAAATGTTCCTACTGAATCAGGAACTCCAAATACAGAGCTACCTGCTCAGAATACACAAAATGTAACACCTAATCCTACAGGTTCTACGGAGACAACACTGGAAAACCTGAGTCCCAGTTCTAATCCCCTGCTCTTTCCTACGAATCCAGAGGAAGTAAAACTTCAGGAAACTCAGCCGATTACTTTAGAACAGGCTCTAGAACTGGCAAAGCGTAATAGTAATGAACTACAGGTTTCTCTGTTAGAACTTGAACGGAGTAAAGCGGCTTTAAGGGAAGCTCAAGCTGCTTTGTTACCTACTGTAAGTGTGAATGGCAATGTCATTAATAGCCGTAGCACTTCCGAGACTCTAGGAGCCAAAAGACAACAGCAGATATTTCCTGATACACCTGATGCTACAGCCAATACCACCTTCGATGCTGAAGCACAACTGAGATATGACCTTTATACCTCTGGGAGCAGAAACGCTGCTATCAAACAGGCTGAGGAACAGGTGCGTTTTCAGGAATTAGATGTAGAAAGGCAATCTGAAGAAATACGCTTAAATATAGCCACGGATTACTATAGTTTGCAACAAGCAGATGAAAATGTGCGGATTTCTCGATCAGCAGTCGAAAATTCTCAGGCTAGTTTGCGAGATGCTTTGGCTTTAGAACGGGCTGGAGTGGGTACAAGATTCGATGTGTTGCGATCGCAGGTGAATTTAGCCAATGCTCAACAAGAGTTAACTAATGCTCTGTCTCAGCAAATCATTGCTCGGCGACGGTTAGCGGTGCGGTTAAATCTGTCCCAGTCCGCAAATATTAGTGCCGCTGATCCTGTACAATTAGCTGGTCTGTGGGAAAGAAGCTTAGAAGATAGCATTGTCTTGGCTTATCAAAACCGTCCCGAACTACAACAGCAGTTGGCACAGCGCAATATTAGTGAACAGCGCAGAAAACAAGCTCTAGCATCTTTGGGACCACAAATTAGTTTAGTTGCCAGCTATGACTTGCTAGATGTTTTTAATGATGATGTCAATGTCAGTGACGGCTATTCTGTGGGAGTCCGAGCCACTTTGAATTTATATGATGGTGGCGCGGCAAGAGCAAGAGCAGCCCAGGCAAAAACTGATATAGCAATTCAGGAAACTCGATTTGCTCAACAACGCAACGAAATCCGCTTTCAAGTAGAACAAGCTTATTCTACCCAGCTTGCTAACTTGGAAAACGTACAAACTGCGAACGCTGCTCTTGAGCAAGCCAAAGAATCCCTCAGATTAGCGCGTTTACGTTTTCAAGCTGGTGTAGGGACTCAAACCGATGTCATTAACGCAGAAAATGAACTCACCAGATCCGAAGGTAATCGCATTCGCGCCATTTTGGATTACAATCGTGCTTTGACAGAGTTACAACGCTTCGTCACCTCCAGAGCTTTTAATAAGTAAACAAATATAGCAGGAGTCAGGAGTCAGGAGTCAGGAGTAAAACCCTTTTGTAGTAAGAGTTTTGTGATTAATTGATGTCCTAACTACTCTGTCTACGGCTATAAAAACTGTTTACAAGCCCCAAAAAGCCTCATTGCCAGTTATTAGACTGTAAAATGAGGCTTTTTAGTGAAAAACGCTATATTTGTTACAGGTGATTGGTGACTGGGGACTGGGTAAAAACTAAATTCTTACTATTCCCTATTCCCTGCCCCCTGCCCCCTGCTCCCTGTTCCCTAGCATGACTAATGACTAATGACTAAAATCACATCACAAGAAATAGCCCAATTTCGCTCTCAATTAGCAGATGATATTCAAGCAATGGAAGCATTAGACTTGATAGAAGACTGTGAGGGAGACTTAGAAGATGCAGCCATGACCCTGGCTATTAAAGCGGGACAAGAACCTGGTAGAACAAATTCCGAATGGTTAGACGCTTTAGCAAAAAAATGGCGTGCTGTTATCTGCGAACAAGAATATAGAGATAATTTATTAAATGGTTCAATTTCTGGGATGATGTCAAACCTGAGAAGTATTCCAGAGTTTCCCAAAATTTTGGCAACACCAGTTTTGATATATGTCCTCAAGCAAGGTGTAAATAATTTCTGTGAACCTTTAGATTCTTTAAAATAATATTTGGTGCTGAATCTGTCGTTGAACCAGTGCTGATATTCTGTTAATTAAAGATAATTAAAGAAACCCTGTTTTATATAACTGTTTTTAGACCAATGAATTACCTTGTAGCCGTATTACCAGACCGTATCCAAGCTGAATCTGCTTACTTAGGCTTAGAAAAAGAAGGCATAAATAGCACTATCCTGGGTAGAGGATACAAAACCGCTGATGAGTTTGGTTTAATAGACCCCAAAGAAGAAGCGAAAAAACAAGTACGATTGATGGCATTCTGGTTAATACCATTCGGCTTTTTTGCTGGTTTTACCTTCAGTCTCATCACTGGTTTAAACACCTTTGCTTGGGCTGGTGAAATCGGTAATCATGTTATCGGTGGGTTGCTTGGTGCTGGTAGCGGTGCTATGGGTAGCGTCTTTGTTGGTGGTGGTGTGGGTTTGGTTTTTGGTAGTGGTGATGCTTTACCCTACCGTAACCGTTTGGATGCTGGTAAATATTTAATTGTGGTTCAAGGTTCAGAAACTCTGACTCGCCAAGCAAACCGCATTTTACGGCAGTATGACCCCGAAAATATCCAAGGTTATGCAGAAAATGGGTAATAGGTAATTGGTAATAGGTAATTGGTAATGGGTAATTCATAATTCGTAATTTTTCCCAATCACCAGTCACCAGTCACCAGTTAGTTACCAATCACCAATCACCAATCACCAATCACCATGTTACCAAGAGAAGAACTTTTAAAAGGTATTGAAAACCGCGATAGTATCGCCCGTGTAATTGACCAAGCAGAGCAATCTATAAAGACCTGGGAAGTAGTCTTAACTGATTTTTTGTCTCCGCCAGAGTTAGCAGAAATTCAACGGGTTTTTAGCCGATTGACAGAGGTGCATTTAGTTGCCTGGGGTGGATATCCTCAAGCTGAACGTCAAAGAGTGGCGATCGCCCGTTCTGAACTGCCTTTAGATTCATCTCAAGTTGCTATCACCGCTTTAGAAATTGCTGGTAATTTTTTGTTTGATACTGCTACCCATCGTGATTTTTTAGGAGCAATGTTGGGTACAGGAATTGTCAGGGAAAAAACCGGAGATATTATTATTTTGGGGGAAAGAGGAGCGCAAGCAATTGTAGTTCCTGAACTGGTAGAATTTCTGGAAATGAATTTAAAACAGGTGCGTTCTGTTCCTGTGAAAACTCAACCTATTGATATTAACGAACTAAAAATTAGAGAACCGAAAAAGAAAGAATTAACCACAGTAGAAGCTTCATTAAGATTAGATGCGATCGCCTCTGCTGGTTTTGGGATGTCTCGTAATAAAATGGTTGATTTAATTGACTCTGGTGATGTGCGGGTAAATTGGAAAGAAATTACTCAAGCGAGTTCGCAAGTCAAAACCGGAGATTTAATAGCAATTCGCGGTAAAGGACGTTTAGAAGTTGGTGAAATTGCCGTGACTAAAAAAGAACGTTACCGCGTGCAATTAACAAGATATATGTAGGTGATTGGTGATTGGTGATTGGTGATTGGTGATTGGTGATTGGGTAATCATTTTATGTTTCCCTATCAACTATCAACTATCAACTATCAACTATCAACTATCAACTATTACCCATGTTTAAACTGTTTAGCTATTGCACTTACCAAAGATTCTCTTGGTAAAAAGCGGTGCATATTGACAATGATTTTATTTGCTAAACCACCGCTAACTACATTTAAATCACCTTTTTCTAAACCTTGTAAAGCATCTTTAACAACTTCTTCAGGAGTAGCTAGTTTATTATTTGCACTGGCTAAAGTTTCAGGAAACTGAGCTTCAATGAAAAAATCTGTTTCTGTAGGACCTGGACAAACTACTAAAACCTTCACTCCATAATCTTTATTTTCAGCCCACAAAGCTTCACTAAAACTCATAACAAATGCCTTAGTTGCCCCATAAACAGAAATATAAGGCATTGGTTGAAAGCCAGCAATTGAGGATACATTAATAATGCTACCAGAACGACGTTGACGCATTAAAGGTAGAAATTTGTGAGTTAAATCTACCAATGCCATAATATTTAATTGAATCATTTTTAATTGTCGTTCTCCATCTCGTTCAGCAAAATCTCCATAATCACCAAAACCCGCATTATTGATTAACAAATCAATTGTTATTTCTTGGCTTTTAATAAAATCAAAAACCTCATTAGTAGCATTATTTTCTGTCAAATCTTTGGGTATAACTTCGACTTTTATTTGATGTTGTTGTTCTAATTTTTCCGCTATTTGGTTTAGTTTTTCCTCTGAACGGGAAACGAGAACCAGATTGGTTTTGCGTGCTGCTAATTCTTCTGCAAAAGCTTTGCCAATTCCACCTGACGCACCGGTAATTAAAGTTGTTGACATTTTAGATGACATTTTAGATATGATTTGATTGATTCTTTCACCTTTTCCTATAGTAGCAACCCTACCTAGCGGTTGTGTGGAGATGGGAAAATTTTTGGGGAATCATTGTATTATTTCTAGTCACAAACGGGAATACTAGATGTACAGAGATTTGGTAAGTTATGAGTGTAAATAATTTTCAGTTAAGAAATGCGATCGCTCACGGTTTCAAAACTACTTCACTAACTATAAAATCTGTACTTGAACTTATTGAAGTTACAGTTGTTAAACTCACTAAATGCTGATAGCGCAGCATAAACAATAACATTAATTCTTTATCCTGACTCCTTTTCTTGGTTCTTGTTACAAAATATTAATCTTCTCCTCTCAAACCTAAATAGAACCTAAATAAATACAGTCTTTTCATTTTCACAATTCATAATAGGATGGGTAACTGGCTAAGGTATTACAGTGGTTGGTATTGTTATTGTTTCGCACAGTAAACAATTGGCTCTGGGAGTACAGGAACTAGCTGCACAGATGGTTCAAGGCAAAATTCCCCTCGCTGTAGCAGCAGGTGTTGATGATCCAGAACACCCACTAGGTACAGATGCGATCAAGGTTTATGAAGCGATCGCCTCTGTATTCTCAGATGATGGTGTTCTCGTGCTGATGGATTTGGGTAGTGCTTTAATGAGTGCGGAAATGGCTCTGGAGTTTCTACCCCCAGAACAACGAGAAAAAATCTATTTATGTGCAGCCCCATTAGTAGAAGGCGCTATTTCTGCTGTTGTTGCTGCTGCTGCTGGGAAAAACATCCAGCAAGTGATCACGGAAGCACAAGGGGCATTAATAGCAAAAGCAACTCAGTTAAATTTAGTCACCAGTCCATTATCAGACTTCAGTACACAAACTGGTAATACAGCAGCAATTCCTACCCAGGAAATTCGCCTCAAAATTACTAACCGCTTAGGTTTACACGCTCGTCCTGCTGCTCAGTTTGTAGCCACGGCATCCCGGTTTAAATCCCAAATTAAAGTACAAAATTTAACCAGAAATACAGAAGCGGTCAGAGGTGACAGTATTAACCAAGTTGCTACTTTGGGAGTACGTCAAGGACATGAATTGCTGATAACTGCTACTGGTACGGATGCCCAAGAGGCGCTAAGAGCTTTACAAGGATTGATTATTAACAACTTTGGTGAAGATGATAGCATTATCGCAATACCAGCCCCCCGTGAGGAAGTTACATCACCAACGGAAGGAGAACTCATAGGAATTGCTGCTTCTTCTGGAATAGCGATCGCCCCATTAATTCATTATCAATCTGTCACCATCCCAATTACAGAATATCACATAGAAAATGTAGAAATCGAGTGGCATAGATTACAATCTGCTATCCAAATAGCTAAACAGGAAATTGCTTCTTTACTTTCCCATACATCAATACAAATTGGTGATGCGGAAGCGGCTATTTTTGATGCCCATCTGTTATTTTTAGCAGATCCAGTCATGCTAGAAGCCGCACGTCAGCATATTGTTGAAAAACGCCTTAATGCAGAAGTATCTTGGCAAGCTGTAGTTGATGAAGTAGCAAATTCTTACCGTAAACTAGAAGATGCTTATTTACAAGAACGAGTAGATGATGTAGTTGATGTCGGGCGTAGGGTGTTAAGAATTTTACTTGGTAGTCTGCCCACTGACTTGCACATCACAGAACCATCAATTATTGTCGGTACAGATTTAAGTCCTTCAGATACCGCTAAACTCGATCCAGCTAAAGTAATGGGCATTTGTATGACTTCTGGGAGTGCAACTTCCCATAGTGCTATTATTGCCCGCACATTAGGCATTCCAGCGGTTGTGGGTGTAGCTCCTCAAGTGTTAACCTTAGAAAGTGGCACTTTGATGGCAATTGATGGCGAAAGCGGTAAAGTTTGGGTAGCACCACCAGCAGAAACATTAACAGCCCTAGAAGCCAAACGTCAAACATGGCAAACCGCCCAAGCCGAAGCGAAAGCTAAAGCACATCAGCCAGCAATTACCCGTGATGGTCGGAGAATACAAATTTTTGCTAATATTGGTAGTATTGCCGATGCCAAAACCGCTGTCAGTCATGGTGCAGAAGGTGTGGGTTTACTGCGTACAGAGTTCTTGTATCTGGAAAAGACAAAAGCACCCACAGAAGAGGAACAATTAGAAGTTTATCAGGCTATAGCTCAGGTTTTAGACCAGCGTCCCTTAATTATTCGTACCCTGGATGTAGGTGGAGATAAACCACTTCCTTATCTGAATCTGAGTTCCTTGAGTGAAGAAACCAACCCCTTCTTAGGTGTGCGGGGAATACGTTTCTGTTTAGAAAATCCTCAATTCTTGAAAACTCAATTAAGGGCAATTTTACGCGCCAGTTACGGTAATAATATCAAAATTATGTGGCCAATGATTGCCATTTTAACAGAATTACGAGCAGCTAAAGCAATTTTAACCGAAGTGCAGGCAGAACTGCGAGCAGAGGGAATAGCTTTTGATGAAAAAATGGCAGTGGGAATGATGATAGAGACACCCGCAGCAGTAGCTATTGCTGATCAGTTAGCTCAGGAAGTGGACTTTTTTAGTATAGGTACAAATGATTTAAGTCAGTATGTGATGGCAGGCGATCGCACTAATCCCAAAGTAGCAACTTTAGCCGATGCTTTGCAACCTGCGGTATTACGTATGATTCAGCAAACAGTACAAGCTGCCCATGCTGCTAATATTTGGGTGGGGTTATGTGGAGAAGTGGCCGCAGAAACCTTAGTAGCACCCATTTTATTAGGTTTGGGATTAGATGAATTAAGTGTCAATCCCCAAGCTATAGCATCATTAAAACAAGCTATTTCCCATTTAACCATCTCAGAAGCCCAAGCGATCGCATCTGTAGCATTAACACAAGATTCAGCCACCAGTGTTAGAGAATTAGTTTATCCTATAGGGTAAAATATATAGCAGGAGTCAGGAGATCAAAGGGTCAGGAGTTGAGAATTAATTTATTTTTTCTTGCCTCTTGCCTCTTGCCTCTTGCCTCTTGCCTCTTGCCTCTTGCCTCTTGCCTCTTGCCTCTTGCCTCTTGCCTCTTGCCTCTTGCCTTATCAACGCAGAAAGCTGCTAATTAACCACATCAAAATAAACGTCAGAACCGTAGAAAACTGATTTGCTGTAATATTGATTAAAGCTAGTTGCTGTAATACAGGTACTGCAATCAATCCCCCAGCTATTAAGCCAATAATAAGACTTGCCAGGGTAAACAAAACTGCTCGACCAAATTTATTTTCCTTGCGGTTGAGAAAATAAATACTGACTCCAACCCCAACCACCAATCCCAGTTGCAAAACCTGATCGCTGGCAGTAGGAACAAATAAACTAATAGCACTTAAACCCAGGAACCAAGCTCCTGGTGCGAGTACATCTGATAGACTCGGTTGATCCAATATTCGTTGCAGCCATGCAGGTGACTGATCACGAGTAGCCGGACTTTCTTTTTGTGGAGATGGAACTCGCATTTCTGGAAAGCGGATACGCTCTGGTACTTTAATTTTACCTTCTTGGCGCATTCGTAAGCGATCCATTAGAATCGCATCATAAGCTGCTTCAATTAATTCCCGACCCTTGCTATCACCACCATGTTGCTCCAACAGGCGATTGCGAGCGTCCTGAATTTCATCAAAACTAGCATCTTCTGATACCCCAAGTTTTTGGTAGGGATTTTGATCGCTCATGGCAGTGTGTTACTTCAGCCCTAGTCATCAGCAGTCTTTTGTTGAAGAAAAAACAACCTTAAGTTCTATGATAATCGAAACAGTGCTTTCGGCCGATTCTTATCCTCATAATCAGGATATTAGCACAGCTGAGTTTATTCGACTCAAGAATTTAAACCATAGTTACTTTAACATATTGCCATCACAGACATCCATCAAAGGTTTTCAACCTATTTTCTGATAACCATATTGATTAATGGTATAAAATCGCATATTGATTTGAAATTAAACCGTTTTAAATTGCTGTTTCACTAAGCTAAGTACACACTATGCAAACTGAAACAGAAAGCTACAAATAGGGTCAAGAAAACCATACGGTAGATATAGTACATATTCTGAAATGCAGACCTGATATTCGTAAAATTAGTGTCTACATCTTTCATAATTGTAATTACAGTTTATTGGAACAATCAGGATACTCTTATCTACTCCTTGTAGATTTTTCAGTACAGCCAAAGTGGAAAATGCGTTTTTACGTAATATCTCTGTTAATCATAATGAATTTTTGTGCAAAGTAATGGTCATAGCTCCTGCCCAGATTCTTGTAGTTGATGACGACCCCGCCGTTCGGAATTTAATTCAACGCTTTTTGATCAAACAGAATTATCAAGTAGAAGCTGCCGAAGATGGTAAGACTGCCCTCAACTTATTTGAGCAATTTAACCCAGACTTGGTAATTCTAGATGTAAACCTACCAGATACGATTGGTTTTAACCTGTGCCAAGAGATGCAAAGCCGAAATGGCGTTTTTGTCCTTATACTCACCAGTCGCACAGATGAAACTGACAAAATTCACGGTTTTTCCAAAGGTGCTGATGACTATCTCACCAAACCCTTTGGACTGGGAGAGCTAGAGGTCAGAGTAGCAGCAATTTTGAGGCGACAGCGGGTTGTTACCACCGCAGAACAAAAACGCCTCATTTTTGACAAACTCATAATTGACCCGGTGCGGAGAGAAGTAACACTTAATGACGAACCAGTACCCTTGACCGCTTTGGAGTTTGATTTGTTGCATTTTTTAGCCAGTCATCCAGGTCGAGTTTGGCGGCGATCAGAACTTATACAAGAGGTTTGGGATTATGAATATGTAGGAGATCAGCGAGTTGTCGATGTTCACATCGGTCAAATTCGCAAGAAAATTGAAATTGATGCTAGTCAACCAGCATTAATTCAGACCGTACGTGGTGTAGGTTACAAATTTGAATCTACTACCAATCCACAAAACGAATAACTCTAAGGGTATTGCGTGTAGGGTGTCTGCTGTATTACATCACCCTATCACCCTATCACCAACCTCTCACAGTGCTAATACTTAGGGTTTGCTGAAAAAGTCTTTTCTTAGAGACAGGGAACAGGGAATAGTTTCAAGAGTTGGATCAAAGAAATTTTTGTTCTTGATGAAACAAAGTTTCTAAATAAATACGAGCAGCATAGCGATCGCTCTCTCCATTTTGCAGCAAAAACAACGATAACGCCGCAGTTAATACTCGGTTTTGATCCCACTCAGGATGGGTTTCTAAATAGTTTTTGAGGGATTCGTGGAGTGCTTCGGGAATCACTGTAAAGATACTAACTGTTGTGTTCATAAGATTTCCCTTCTATACGGTCTATCAAGAAATTTTGCTTGCATTTATCCGAATTTTGGATTTTGGATCGACCCACAAATAAATCAGGGGCATACCATCAAGGAATTATTGGTCAAGTATTGTCACCAGCCATAAAATCCCCACTCATACCTGAGTTCACTGTGCAAAATTGATGCTCATGTCGGAACGGAATAAAAAAGCAAGCCGAATCATTGTGCGCTCAGAGGGGGTGGGTTTGTCAATGCTGCGAAATGTTAAAAATCAGTAGTTAAAAAATAAATACTCACGAAATAATCAGGGCTAGAGCTATATTTTTGTTACTTAATTTAATAAAAACTCAGTTGGTGATGTAGTTCAGTCATCAAAGCATAAAATCCCCAGTAAGCCAGCAAGGCTTTGTTAGTTCGTCAAGCATCTGTGGAAAACTGGCAAACTTCCTGTGGAAATTCTGTGGAACTAAAGAGGATAATAGCCGCAAATAATAAGAATTACAAAAATATCAAGGTTTAGTAACAATTTAGCTCAGTGTGACTTCGATTTGAGAGCCTTTCTTGCAGAACTAGCAACTTACGTTAATAAATGGGTCATTGGTAATTGGTAATTGGTAATTGGTAATTGGTAATTGGTAAAAACTCTTACCCAGTCCCCAGTCACCAGCGATGCACTGAGCTTGTCGAAGTGTCCCCAGTCCCCAGTCACTAGTCCCTATTTCCGGCGTTCTTGTAATTTCCGATAAACAGCTTTTAAATCAACTTGATGATGTGCTAGAGCCACCAGGGTATGATAAAACAAATCTGCAACTTCTCCGGCGATCGCCTCAGCATCATCATCTTTGCAAGCCATGACAACCTCGGCGCTTTCCTCACCAATCTTTTTCAAAATCTTATTATCACCACCAGCCAATAATTTGCAGGTATAGGAATTTTCATGAGGATGATCACGGCGATCGCAAATTACCTGAAAAAGCTGAGATAACATATCTGCTGGAGGTGGTTGAACCTTGCCATCAACCTGATGAAAACAACTGCGTTCCCCAGTGTGACAAGCAATATCTCCCAACTGCTCAACACCAATCAGTAAAGCATCACTATCACAATCATAACGAATACTTTGCACCTTCTGAATATGTCCAGAAGTAGCGCCCTTATGCCAAAACTCCTGACGGGAACGACTCCAAAACCAAGTTTCTCCAGTTTCCAAAGTCTTTTGCAGAGACTCCTGATTCATCCAGGCCATCATCAATACAGTACCATCTAGATAATCTTGGATAATCGCAGGTACTAAACCTTTGTCATCGTAACGAATTTTTTCCACAGGGATGGCAGATTGGAGCGTTAGCAGTTCAGGAGAAGACATACAAAAACTAGAGTAAGTTAACAATTATTAATCAATTGCAGATGCTAACAGGAGTTTAGCAGAAAGTGGTGATTGGTGATTGATGATTGGTCATTGATGATTGGGAAAAATATTACCCATTACCCATTACCCATTACCCATTACCCATTTAGTCCTATCCTAATTAAAGAAGCTCAATTTAATTACCACCTATAGGAGATAACCTTGGTAAACACCACAATTAAAACTACAAAATCACAAGAAATCTTTGCTGCTGCTCAAAACCTCATGCCAGGAGGCGTTAGTTCTCCCGTGCGTGCTTTTAAATCTGTTGGTGGACAACCCATAGTATTTGATCGTGTTAACGGAGCATATATTTGGGATGTAGACGGCAACAAATATATAGACTACGTTGGTACTTGGGGTCCTGCTATTTGTGGCCATGCCCATCCAGAAGTAATCAGCGCATTACACGCAGCTTTAGAAAAAGGCACTAGCTTTGGCGCTCCCTCCGTGCTAGAAAATGTCTTAGCAGAAATGGTAATAGATGCAGTTCCTAGCATCGAAATTGTGAGATTTGTCAACTCTGGAACTGAAGCCTGTATGGCCGTCCTCCGGTTGATGCGAGCTTTCACCAACCGCGAAAAAATCATTAAATTTGAAGGTTGCTATCACGGCCACGCTGATATGTTCCTGGTTAAAGCCGGTTCTGGTGTAGCTACACTCGGTTTACCCGACTCCCCAGGAGTACCTAAATCTGCAACTAGCAGTACCTTAACTGCGCCTTACAACGATTTAGAAGCCGTTAAAGCCTTATTTGAAGAAAACCGTGATCAAATAGCTGGTGTAATTCTTGAACCTGTTGTTGGTAATGCAGGTTTTATTCCTCCCGATGCTGGTTTCTTGGAAGGTTTACGGGAACTTACCCACGAACATGGAGCTTTATTAGTATTTGACGAAGTGATGACAGGCTTCCGTATTGCTTACGGTGGCGCTCAAGAGAAGTTTGGCATCACTCCCGATTTAACCACAATGGGTAAAGTCATCGGTGGTGGTTTACCAGTAGGCGCTTATGGTGGTCGTCGGGATATCATGTCAATGATTGCCCCCGCCGGTCCTGTATATCAAGCTGGTACTCTTTCTGGAAATCCCTTAGCGATGACTGCGGGAATTAAAACACTAGAATTATTACAAAAACCAGGGACTTATGAACAGCTAGAGCGCATCACCAAAAAACTAGCTGATGGTTTGCTCAAAGTTGCTCAAGAAACAGGACATGCTGCTTGTGGTAGTCATATCAGCGCCATGTTTGGCTTATTTTTCACCAGTGGTCCAGTTCACAACTACGAAGATGCGAAAAAGTCTGATACAACCAAGTTTGGAAGATTCCATCGTGGGATGTTAGAGCGTGGTATTTACTTAGCACCATCTCAGTTTGAAGCTGGGTTTACTTCTTTAGCCCACACAGATGAAGATATTGAGCAAACGTTAGCCGCTGCAAAGGACGTGCTTTCTAGTCTCTAATTTCTGGGGACTGGGGATTGGTGATTGGTGATTGGGGACTGGGTAAAAACTAAATTCTTACTTTTGCCTTGTACCTATTCCCTGTTCCCTATTCCCTATTTTTTAACAACCACATCCTTTATGTCGACAACCTTTGACAGTTTGATGCAGATGCAAAAAAGCTAACTAAGTAGTCGTGCAGAATAAATTTTATATTTGGGATAGGGAACAGGGAACTCTTAACAGTGAACAGATAAGGAATACAGAGATTTTTGTTTGTTCCAAAAATGTTAAATTAATTCTGCCCAGGTACTTAATAGACCTCTCCGAAAAAGATGTAGGGACAATTCATGAATTGTCCCTAACAAGGGTTTGCTTATATCCGACTTTCCGCACTTCAAAATGTACTACGTTAATACTTCAATAAATTTTACAAAAAATGTTGATATTATTCAGTATTTAAACGTATGAATTATAGCCCTTCGTCGATCGCTATTCAACCACCATTAACCCCAATTTTCTTAATTTTCATGTATTACAAAGCGAAGTGCGGAATGTGGGTTAGAACTACGAAGTAGAACCCCATAGATTTAGTTGTCAAGGTACAGATTGCCGTTAGGCAGTTAGGTTTTTATACAGGTTAATTACCGTTCCTGTTGAAAACAAGATATCATGACTGCCCCACGCATGGGCAATCCGTTCGCCTACATCCACTGTTCCTTAGTACGATAAAGTATCATAGCAAGGCGTTGATACTTTATCGGGCGTGGTTTTGGCTCACTCAATTTCTTTATAACCTATGACTACCAAAGCTCAAGTTATTAATTTTCAGGATAAGTTACAGCGTGTTGGTGTCAGCAGTGTCACTAAGATGTTAATGGGAATTCTTGCGGCTGTTCCCATAGCACTAAGCTTGCCAGCAGAGGCTTTAGAAGTACAGATTTTACCGGAAAAAGTGCAATTGGGAGATACAATTTCCGTATTAATTGAACCAGAAAGTGGAGAACAGCCTGGTATTCCTACGGTAACAGTTGGAGAACAAACCTATCCAGCCTTTGAAATTGCCCCCAATAAATACCGTGCTTTTATTCCTACCACTCCATTAGAAGAACCAGGAGTAAGACAAGTTACTGTGTCAGGAGAGGGACAGCGACAAAGAAATTTGGCTGTGTACGTAGGCGATCGCAAATTTCCCATCCAACGTATTAATTTACCCCCAGGAAAAGCCGGAGTTAAAGCAACAGAATATGAACTAGAACGAGTTAAAGAGTTTAAAGCCCTACAAACACCTGACAAATATTGGGACGGTGTTTTCCTGAGACCAAATCAAGGACGGATGACCACAACCTATGGTGTAAGGCGCTACTATAATGGTAACTTTGCCAATGATTACTACCATCGAGGACTAGACTACGCTGGTGCAGCAGGTTCAGATGTAGTTGCCCCAGCAGCAGGAAGAGTGGCTTTAGTAGGCACAGTATCCCAAGGTTTCATAGTTCATGGTAATGTAGTTGGCATTGACCACGGTCAAGGAGTAACCAGCATTTTCATGCACCTCAGTCGGATTAATGTTAAAGAAGGTGATATGGTCAAAGCTGGTCAACTAATTGGTGCAGTAGGTTCTACAGGTGCTTCTACAGGACCTCATCTACACTGGGGTTTATATGTCAATGGAAAATCTATTGATCCTTCATCTTGGAAAACAAAGATAATTGATTAGTAATTAAGAATTACTAATTCATAATTCATAATTAGGGTTTGCTGAAAAAGTCCCTTCGTTGAGGCAGGGAATAGGGAATAGGGAATAGGGAATAGTTTGAGCTATCTGTTATCCCCAGATTTTCTAATTTATCAGACCCAAAGTGCACAGTTTTTAAGGTATACCCTTCAAAAATCTTGCACTTTCTTTCCTCCTGATCAGCCTCAAACCTTTGATTTACGAGTATTTTGGGTTTATTCAGCAAGCCCTATTTAGGATTTTGGATTTTGGATTTTGGATTGTTTCTGTCAACTCCAATCTAAAATCTAAAATCTAAAATTATTCTGACTCCTGTCTCCTGCCTCCTGACCACTGCTATTTTAGTCGCGCACTAATACTGGTGTGCCTAAATCTACTTGCTCATATAACATTCGCACATCAGGGTTACGCATTCTCAAGCAACCATGAGACACGGCTGCACCTATTAAATCAGTATCAGGTGTACCATGAAAGCCAATTTCGTTTCTGCCATCTGACCAAAAACCAATCCATCTGTCTCCTAAAGGACTATCAGTACCAGCTTCATATATTTTCCCTGTAATTGGATGTTTCCAAATGGGATGATGCTCCTTATGTATGACTTGAAAACTACCTGTGGGCGTTTCCCAACCTTTTTTACCGATAGCAATGGGGTAACTAGCTATAACTTGGTCATAGCGGTAAACATAAACCCGGTGATCGCTTAAATCAACCACCACTTCTGTCTGAGTAGATTGAGAACCTTGAACAGACGTGGACTCATCCACACCGCGAAAGAAAAAGCCCTTTGGTTTGCTGTTTGTCTTCTGCTTCTCGATCTGTTCTGGAAACACCAACTTTGTATTTTTTGGTGTATCCGCAGCACTAGCTACATATTTTTTCCCAGCAGTAGAATTTGATGGAGAAGAGGGAAAAGACGCGCCGAAAGCGGTTTCCCCAATGCTAATACCTGGAGAAATATTTTTACTAGAGTCAGTCGGGGAAGTAGAATTTTTCCTTAATGTAGTGGATACCGATGGATTTAACTGGGCTGTTGTTCTCATACTGTGCCAATGGACAGCCAGAGATAAAATTGCTGTGCCAAAACAGAGGAACATTACCATCCGTGCTACAGATTCATTTCTTGCCATTGCCATTGCTTATTGTGTATCCCTGACATATCTGGCTCATTAAAATTAATTATGGACTGCCAACAGCAGCCAATTAGCAAAGAATTTATCAATAATTATCAGTTATCTCATTACCCTGACAATATCTTTATAATTTAGAAGTTTTAGGAGTCAGGAGTCGTAGGGGCGAAGTAGGGGCGAAACATTCGGAAAATAACCTGTGATAAAAATTGATAGTTTATCGCCCGAATGCTGATGCTTCCAGCACGCTTCGCGAACGCCCGTACAGGAGTCAGGAGTCAGGAAGAAGAGGGTAAATATTTCTTCCCAGTCACCATTCACCATTCACCAGTCACCAGTCCCAATTGTCAAGGGGTAGTAGTCAGTTGTTTAAGTGAATACATCCTACTGATTTTTTTCCCTATACTCAAGACTCGGCATTGTAGACTCAACACTTTTTTTATAATTCCTGATTTATATTTCTGTGTTGATCTCATAAATCCGTCACTTAACCCAGGAACATCTCTCTAATTATCTAGTCTAATAGGAGGGGATGATTTACAGCCAGTACGATCTATGAGTCAATCGATTACTGTATCCTGGTCAACTGTTGATGCCAATTATTCACAAGCATCGGTGCAAGTTGACAAACTCTCAAACCACGATCTTATTTTACGCTGTCAAGCAGGACTGCGCCCAGATAAAGCTGCCTTTGCAGAACTCTTACGGCGCTATCAGACTCAGGTCGATAAGGTTTTATACCATCTGGCTCCTGATTGGTCTGACAGAGCCGACTTGGCTCAGGAAGTGTGGATTCGAGTCTATCGCAATATTAACCGCTTACAAGATCCTGCTAAATTTCGGGGTTGGTTAAGCCGTATTGCCACTAACTTGTTTTACGACGAGTTGCGTAAACGCAAACGGGTTGTTAGCCCCCTGTCATTGGATGCTCCCCGCTCGGTAGACGACGGCGAGATGGATTGGGAAATTGCTGGTGATACACCAGGACCAGAGGAAGAACTCACTACTAGAGAATTTTATGAACAACTGCGAGATGCGATCGCTGATTTACCAGAGGTGTTCCGTACTACAATTGTCCTGAGAGAAATCGAAGGATTACCCTATGAAGAAATTGCCGAAATTACTGGCGTTTCTCTAGGAACTGTAAAATCGAGAATAGCTAGGGCTAGATCCAGATTGCAAACCCAGTTGCAAAGTTATCTAGATGGTTAAGTAAATTTACAACATCTTTCCTTAATTCAATGGTAGAATTTTAAAAGAACAAGAACTGTGGTGAAATCTCAATTTTTTTCTACCATTTGGAAGTAAAATTGCTTAAATTCTCAAATTTATCCGCTGTGTTGACCCGTGTATGACTTGGTAAAAACGTTAAGATGAATACTGATTCTCAGTTTGATGACCGTTCCCCCTCCCAATTCCCTAGTGATGTAGCAAATGGAATGGCTAAATATACCAATGAATCAACGGGTACTAAGGATATGGAGAAACGTGATTGCCGACAACACAACGAAACTGACCGCTTTGAGTTATTAAGTGCTTACCTAGATGGCGAAATTACCGCTGGTGAACGTAAGCAAGTAGAACAATGGCTGTCCACAGATGAATCAGTTAAGTGTCTGTATGCACGACTTTTAAAACTGCGGCAGGGTGTAAAAACCATGCCCATACCAGCATCTGCACAGCCTCCAGAAGTGACATTCCAGCAAGTCTGGAAACGCTTGAGCTACCGTTACCAACTAGGTTGGATGTTTGGAGGGGCTGCTGTAGCGGCTTGTATCATCGGCTCAATCTCAGGCTTTATTCCCGGTAATACATCCAAATTACAACTGGCACAACAGAAAATACAGCCAATAACGGTAACAAGTCAGCCAGCAGTTTCTACCTCACCGTTAATGGTAGCCTTGAATAACCCAGTCATTGAAATTCCCAAAACAGCAGTAGCTTCTCCAAGAAAACCAGTTACAGAGTCAAAAACTCTCCAAAAAGATTCAGAGTTAAACATTAACTAATGAGTTGACAGATTACAGAACAGGCAACAGGTAACAGATTACAGCTTCAAAGCTGTGAAGTTAACTATTCCAACAACCATCCAGTTGAGGAATACCACGGAGTTGGTAAACCTTTTCTATCGTCATCAAGTACACCCAAGCCCAACCTAAAGACAAGCGGTCTAAATCAAAAATTTCGATATATTCCGATACAAAAAAGCTAACTAATGCTAACAAAAGTTGGCTTTTTCTTCCTGTTTCACCCTAGCAGTGTCGGCACTATCTAGTCCACAGGCTAACACGATCAATCTGACCGCTTCTTGTTTTAAATTA